>DASPIR010000007.1 GCA_035628995.1 Clostridia bacterium
AGTTGAAATCTAAGCATTTTATGGGGATTTAAAGGCATTTAAGAAGATTATGTATCTTAAATGCCTTTGGGCTATTGCATAATTTGTAGTACATTTGTATATTTATTCTAGGCTACGCATTTTTCAGCGGTTTCCCTGGCATGGCAGTTAAGCAGTTATTGATGAAAGCAAAAAACATAACTGTCAAGCTAAGGTGCCTGGCACTTTGTAACAGATATGGAATAATGAAGCCAACCCATACAATGAAATTTTATGATATTATGTAAATAAGAAAATATGAGCTATTGTTTTGACATAATTTCCATACTCAGGCTCCCATGAAAGGATGAAGTAAAGGATGAGAAAAAGATGTAGTAAATATAGCTTAATTTTTGTATTTATAATTATGGCTATTGCAATGACTGCAAACATTACATATGCTGATTCAGCTATATCACAAAGCAATGAAGATATTCCAAGTAATTGGGCGAAAGCAGAAATTGCTAAAGCAATAGAAGTGAATCTACTTTCGGAAAAGCTTCAAGGGGAATATAGGAGAAATATAACCAGAGAAGAGTTTGGTGAGGTTGCTGTAAATTTATATGAAGCTTTGAGTGGAAAAGAAGGTATACTGCAGGGAGAAAATCCCTTTACTGATACGCAAAATATAAAAGTCAGGATAGCAAATAGTTTAGGAATAGTTAATGGCATAGGGGATGGAAAATTTGCTCCCAACGATGTGATAACCCGTCAGGAAATCAGCGTGATGTTATATCGTACACTGCAAGCAGCAAGACCCGGATATGGCTATTCAGATTCATACGACCACATATTTGCAGATTATGATACGATTTCATCCTGGGCACGGGAAGCAGTAAGTTATTTGTATGGAATAGAAGTTATAAATGGAGTTGGGGACAATCTGTTTGGCCCCAGAGGAAATACATCCAGGGAACAAGCGATAGTTCTTGCGAATAGAATGCATGAAAAAGTTTTGGCATCTCCGAATAATTTAATCGCGTCACGAGATGGGACAAGCAGACGAGAAAGCGATATGAATTTGAAATTAGCAAAGCTTATTTCCCAAGAGATGGGCAAGCCCTATCAGTGGGGTGGAACAGGACCTGATAGTTATGACTGTTCCGGGTTGGTGTATTCCTTGTATGGCAAGCTTGGCATATCGTTGCCAAGAGTAGCAAAGTCTCAGGCAGAAGTCGGAACTTATGTATCGAAAGAAGAATTAGCATATGGCGATTTGGTATTTTTTGCAAGAGACGGGAAGAATGTAAACCACGTAGGAATATTTGTAGGGAATGGTGAGTTTGTGCACGCTCCTCAAACAGGAGACGTGGTGAAGAAAACAACACTGATGTCGGGATATTATGAAAGAGTTTATTATACGGCTAAAAGGGTTATTAAATAAAGAAATTATAGTCCTAGGCACCGAACAAAGAACTTAATTAAAAATCGCCGATACAAAGGAACGGTGAACCGTACCATAAATAGGGTTATATTAAATTATAAGAGGTAAAGGTCAGTATTCAATATTGAAGATTGACCTTTATTCTATTATTTGCAGAACCAAGATTGTAAGGTGCACGCAAGAGGGTGCCCTAATAGGTTTAGATTGTGGTGCATTACCCATTACATTCATGTTAATAGATGTCGCAGAATGTGGTAAAATAATTTAAGCAAAACTATTATTTGGAGGAATAACCTATGTTTAAACGTATCGACCATATAGCATTTATTGTCAAGGACCGCGCCAAATCTGTATATTTTTATGAAGAGCACTTTGGCTTCAAAAAATATTATGAAAATGATGTACCTGTGCCCACAATAGAAAAAATAGTTTATCTTAAACTGGGCGATACCATTTTAGAGTTGATACATATGCCGACTGGCCCAACAAATCAAGGATTTCATTTCTGTATTGAGAGCGATAACTTCGACGAAGACTACACCCGGCTAAAGAATGCTGGCATTCCGGTTGATACCGAGCCTCACCCGGCTGGAGCAAGAGAGCCAAAAGAAGAAGGCTGGCGCAGAGTAGTATTTGTCGGTCCCGACGGAGAATTGGTTGAATTTAGAGGATAATAACTACAACTATTCGGAAAGGAGACTAATTATGCAAAAAATAGTTCCTCATTTATGGTATGACAAAGAGGCTAAGGAAGCAGCATTGTTTTATATCAACTTATTTGACCAATCTATGCTTATAAATGCGACAGTTATAGGGAACACCCCTTCGGGAGACACAGAAATTGTTAATTTTGAACTAGCCGGACAGACATTCTCAGCAATAAGTGCAGGTCCTTATTTCAGATTCAACCCATCGATTTCTTTAATGGTAGCATGTACCACTGTTGAAGAAGTGAATACAAAGTGGAAAGCGCTGTCGGAAGGTGGTACGGAATTGATGCCGCTCGGTGAATACCCTTTTAACAAGTGGTACGGATGGATTCAGGATCGTTATGGTTTGTCCTGGCAGTTAATGCTTCTTGAAGGGGTCGAAGGAATTCAAAAGATAACGCCTAACATTCTTTTCTCAAATGTTGCGTGTGGGAAAGCGGAGGAAGCAATAAAGTACTACACTGAGGTTTTTGAAGACTCCGAGATAAGAATGATTAGCAAATATGGCGAAGGTGAAGCAATGTCATCAAAGGCGAAGGTAAATTTTGTGGCCTTCAAGCTTAGCGGTATTGATTTTTCAGCTATGGATAATGCTTTTGATGTCGATTTCAGTTTTAATGAGGCATTTTCGCTTATGGTAAATTGCAAAGACCAAAAAGAAATTGATTATTTTTGGGATAAGCTTTCAGCTGTTCCTGAGGCAGAACAATGCGGATGGGTTAAGGACAAGTTTGGTGTTTCATGGCAGATTGTACCTTCAAACCTTGATGATGTTTTGTTTCATGGCTCAAAGGATGAAGTTCAAAGAGTTACAGAAGCTTTTCTAAAAATGAAAAAGTTTGATCTAGAAGCTTTGGAAAGAGCACGCTTAGGAAAATAAAGTGGGGTAAGGTGTCAGGCACAGCACTTATTCTAAACCGCCGTTATAATGGTACGGTGAACAGTATCACAAGTGGCTAAGGATTATACAATATTGCAGTAGTGTTAATCAGTAAATTAAATAAATGTAGCACTGAATCGCCTTAATATGAATATCTTAGTAATGAGGTGATTATATGCCAAGAGAATTGCATGATCATTTGTTTAATGGAAGAACAACCATAGAAGATCAGCACCGGCACAGGTTTATGGGCACTACCAGCGAGAATCCGGATACCCCCAGACACACTCACATTATGGCAGGCAATACCGACTTTAGACAGAGACACAGACATCGTTTCAGGATCAGAACAAGCCCTCCCATACCTTTCAGAGGTGGTCACGTACATTATTTTTATGGTATAACTTCAATAAATGACGGACATTTCCATTACATGTTCGGTTATACCAGGGTACACAGGAATGATGATTACGGAACATATCAGGATTACTTCGGAACTGAATCGGAACAAATCGATAGTTTTGAAGAATAAAAACTTGGCTGAAAACTATGGCGCCAGGAAAACTGCTCAAAAGCAATAGATAACAATGCTTTTGAGCAGTTCTATTTTAAGAAATCATTTTGAAAGTTAGAGGTTATATAGTAATTAAGTCGAAAAGTTGACAGGCTGGCATGGCACTTAACCGCTGCTCTCGGATTGCTACAGCAATACCAGAACAATATTGCTAAATATGTAGAAAAAAGGTATTATTACATTAACAATATTGATTGAAGAATAAATTCTAAATGAAATTTAGGAGGCTTTACATGAATTTTAGAATATTTAAGACAGGTTTATCAATTCTAATGACTATGGCTATACTCCTCTTAACGGTAGGCTGTTCAATTGATGAATTGGAGTTCTATTCCTTAAGTAAAAAGATTAATCAGATGAACGCTATCGAAACAAGTGGAACTGTTTCAATAGAATTGGGAAGTGAATTGGTTAATGAAATGAAGTATAGTACCCCATCCGAAATGCAAATTATGGAAGAGCTGTTTGCTTCAGGCTTTGATATCAAATACACAGCTAGAGTGTCAAAGAACCCTTTAGCGTACGAGCTTAAGATTGATTTTCGTAAGAAAGGCGAGGCTGAGTACAAGAAAATCACTACAATTATAGGTAACGACAAAGTAATGTATTTGAATTTGAGGGGCTGCCTCATATTTTTGAAGCCTTATATTTTAGCAGCAAAGCCTTCTGAGGAAAAGGTTATCAACACACTTATCGCAAAGGTTGATTATCTTCAAATTGACTCAGACTTTGAAGGCGACATTCTAGATCACACCACAGACCTTTCAAATACTGAAGGATTGATAAGAATGCTAAGCGAATTTACTGACTTATTCAAAGAAGCATACTCGAATTATTCTACTGGCATGGTAAACAAGAAGGGCAATGGCTATGAATTAAGACTTGAAGCCAAAGATATAAAATCATTAATTATTAAGTTTACAGAATATACTATTGCAAATATTGACAATATAGTTGAAAAAATATCCACAAAGATTAATTCAATGCCTGAGAAAGATATTGCATATTTAGCTGACGCATTTGATGACTCAAGTTTAGACAAAGAGGAACTTTTGTCCGGCTTAGAAGATTTCAGAAGTGGAATCAAGCAAATAACTCCAGAAGAAATAGATGAGCTGAAAAACGATGAGTCTGTTGATAGGATATTTAAGAGTATTGAAGGTTCAGTTCTAAGCAACTATATGGAAAAAGAAAATGATAATACCTACAAGACAGCAACTGAATTGAACATTGAATATGAAGGTAAAATGCTTTTCAATTTAAAGGAAACTTCACAAATAACGAAGTTGGATGCTTTTTCGATTGATAAACCTTCCCAAACAACCACGATTGAGGGCGTGCAGCCAATTATAGCATCTGTTCTTCCGCCTCAAGTCGATACTGTGAAAATAAACCTAAAGACTAAGAAAGCAAGCATTACATACAGCGACAAGAAGACTTCAGATATAGAAATAACATATCATATTGTAGAAGGCGACACGTATGTTTCTTTAACCACAATCAACAGAGTGTTGGGAACACAGATTAGCTGGGATGAGAAAAACCAGACTGGCCTGATAAAAAAAGATGGAGAAACCATTGAGCTAGCCGCTAACAAAATTGACGGATACATTTATGTAAAGGTTGCAGACCTGAAGAGGATAGGTTATTCCGTATTTTCTGATGCTGCGACTCATGAAATAAATATTATCAACCTTACCAAGCAATCGATATTCCAATAGAAATATCAATCATGATGCCAGGTACAGAACAAAAGAACATATTGTTTCAATTGCAATAGATAAGTTCTTAAGTGCTGTAGCTGGCACTAGTTTTTAATACCTATCCCAACCCGTCTAAAACGGCGGGTTTTTTCACGCCCAAAATCAAGGAGGTAGTTATTTGTTCTCATACAGTCCTAAACGACTGTATATCTGCTAATCATTATCCTGGGTTAGTTTATTTGGATAGTAGTGAGGCTATCGAACAAACACATTTTGCTTCTATTATTAAGAGCGGGATAAGGGTATAAGTTAATGAAAAACTTGATATTAAAAAGGAAGCTTTAGATATTGGTGTAGAAAAATACCATAAATTAGTATAAAATAGTAGTATCACTAAATTTAGTAGGAATATTCTGAAAATAACTCAAAGAGCATTTTAGATGTCACAAGACTATCAGGTATAAGCGTCAACACTTTAATTGAAAAAAGAATATACCCAAATCATTAAAAGGTTAAAATTAAGAAAAGAAATATGGGGGAATTATTTTTGAAAAAGAATTTGATTATCGTTATTTCCTTGGTTTTATCTTATGTAATCACTACGCTTACTGGGTTAAAGGATAATAAATCACTTTTATTATTTGGAATAATCAATGCTATGTTTTTATGGTTGGGTTTTATTCTTTTTCTAAAAGAAAATTTATCTATGCAGAATCGACTTAAAAATAATCTTCAGAAACAAAATGTGAATATTATTTTGGAAGATCATGAACTGAAGAACTCTTTGAAGCAGATTCTAGAAAATGCCTTGAACTTAAATCATACTTTGGAAAACATCAAGAATGGAACTATAGAGAGTGGGAAAGCTGCAGAACATATTGCCATCAATACTCAAAACATAGTTGAGGAAAATAATAAGCAACTAAATATTGTTAAGCAGGTAACGGACAATTCAAATGATATTACAGATATGATTTCTAGTGCGTCTGAATTTGCCAATAGTGCCAATCAAGAAACACAGAACGCAACCAAAATTTCTGTTGATGCAGGAAGTGAAGTTGAAAAAGTAGTTGAAACCATGCAGCAAATTAAAAAAACTACAGAGCAGACGACCTTGAAAATCAATACCCTTTCTAAAAAATCACAACAGATAGATGAAATAATCTCTGCTATCACCAATATTGCCAGTCAGACAAACCTGCTTGCATTAAATGCAGCTATTGAAGCAGCTCGGGCTGGTGAACATGGCAAAGGCTTTGCAGTGGTGGCGGATGAAGTTCGTAAATTAGCAGAACAATCCAACAGTGCAGCCTCAAAAATTGGTGATATAATTCGAGAAATTCAGAGCGACATTGATTCCTCATCAAAATCCTTTTATCAGGTTACAGATTTAGTAACTGAAGGAGTTAGTGTTTCTAAATCTGCAGGTGATTTGATTAAAAGAATAATAGAAACCTTTAAACAAACCGCAAAACAGACTCAAGATATCCAGAACCTTTTGGAGAATACTGTTAATAATAGCCAAGCAGTATTGAGTATTACTCAAAAGAATCAAGAAATGGCACACTCAACTGCAAATACTACTCAATTAATAGCTGCAGCGGCTCAAGAACAGAACGCTTCAATAGAAGAAATTAATAGTAATATTGAAGTAATAACTCAAGTATCTGAAGAAATAAAACAACATATTGCAGCAGCAGTAATGAATAAAATTATGTATAATAAAGCACTCGAGTTTAAATTGAGAGTAGAAAAAAATAAAGAATTTACTGGTTCTATTGCTGATATGGAAAAATTAGCAAAGGAATTGGGCATAGATGAGATTGATTATTCAAATAGCAAGGGAGTTTTTTGTGCTTCAAATATCCAATCTGCATTAGGAATGGATTTATATGATATTAAAATGAAACAAAGTAATTTTGATCTTAGAAAACACTTATTCATTGACAAAACCCCATATTCAGTTAGTCCGTTGATAAAAAGCGGACAAACAGGGAAATTATTTAAATTTCTCCAAATCCCAAACTTAGACAAACAAATTGTTTATCAAGTCGGGTTGTCTTATGAGTCTTTAATTAAATTATTAAACTAATAGTATGTATTTAAATTGCTTTGAAAGTAAAATGAAATAAATTGACAAAGGGTCACTTTAAAAATACATAAATCCACATGCTGAATGATACAGCATGTGGATTTATAATTATTTATTTCTTTTCTTGATTAATAGATAAACAGGTAGTCCCAAAGCGGTAACTGCTAAACCGTATAGTGCGTAGGATGTGCTGGTAACTAGTGTGCAGATAAGTATATATATTCCACCTGCTATACCTATAAATGGGACTATAGGGAATAGGGGGACGGTATAAGGTCTCTCGATATTCTTGTGCTTTGACCTTAAAATAAATATGCCCGCTACTGTCATTACAAAGAATATCCACATTGTAAATACAGCCAGGTTTGTCAACGTTTCAAAGGAACCGCTCAATACATATAATGATGCCAGCAGTGCTTCGAATAGCAAAGTGTTTACCGGAGTTCCAAATTTGTCGCTTATTTTACCGAAGAACTTTGCAAAGGGGAACAGATTGTCCTGAGCCATGGCAAAAGGGACTCTTACACCGGTCATTAAGTAGCCATTAAGTGCGCCAAATATAGATATCATAATACCTACGGCAATTAAGCCTGCGCCTGAATTACCAAACAGTATAACTGCAGCATCGGAGGCTGCCTTTTCAGATGCTATAACCTGTGCAACAGGCATTATGTTTACAATTGCTATATTTATCAATATGTAAACAGCAATTGTAATAGCCAACCCAATGATTATTGATCTAGGAATATCCTTCTTTGGATTCTTAAGCTCTCCTGCCATATTTCCGACGCCAACCCAGCCATCGTAAGCCCACAGAGTACCCAGTATAGCTGCTCCAAAGCCTGCTAATCCCACAGAGCTGCCAGCTTGTGAGGATACTGCTGCAAAGCTGTTTGCTTCACCCTTTAACAATCCAAAAATAATAATAACAAAAATCGGAATTAACTTGCCTATTGTGGCTATGAACTGTACCTTACTGCCAAGCTTAGTTGAAATTATATTTATAACTGTTATAAAAAATATAATGAAAATAGCTAGGAGCTTCTGTTGCACAGCTGTTAATGCAATAAAATACGTTGCTTGTGTTACAAATACTATTGATAATGCCGCTGCAACACCAGGAACATAAATAACTGCCTGCATCCATCCAAATAAGAAAGCCCATTTCTCGCTATAAAGCTCCTTTAAGTATACAAATATGCCGCCTGTCTTAGGAATAGCTGCTGCAATCTCCGCTATTGTAAGTGCAGAAGCTATTGTAATTATACCTCCCACTATCCATGCGAGTATTCCTAAAGTTGGGGTTCCCGCGTTACTGAATACTGAAGACGCCTTAAAGAAAATTCCTGAGCCTATTACTACCCCTACAACCATTGTAATGGCTTCCATTAGGCCGATTTCTTTTTTTAGTGATTTTACATTTGCCGTGTTGTTTGCTTTCAAAATTATTACATCCTTTCTTTGAGTATTAATTGATTTAAACCTTGTTTTCGGTATGAATTAGTTGCAATCCCAGACAATCCAAGAGCAGACACAAAAGGACAGAGGGCAAAACAGCATACGAAAAATTGCTATTTTACTCCCTGTCCTTTTATCTGAAAGTTTCCTCTTAAGAGTTGCTTCTTTGATGCCACATTTAAGTGTTCTCTCCAGGGTTATGTCCGATTATTGTACTAGACCTGAAAGTTTCGGAATAAATGACAAGCAGCATTAATTCCTTTCTTCTACGGTTGCCTAATATGGCATCTCCAATAATCTTTATCCATGTATATTTAAATTTTTAACATAATATTTATTATATTTATCGAATAAACCCTAGTCAATGTAAATTGTATCCAAAGGCAGGTGCCAGGCTGTTAACCGATCAACCTGACAACTTATTGAAGCGGGTTTATATTGGCAAGATTATGATGTTGGGCAATTTTTAGCTTTAATTGACTAGGATAAGTTATTTGCAACAGACTAAGTATTCTGGTATAATATGGGATAAAAAAAGAACTATTTATGAAATTTACCATAAGGATTATAAGGATGTATATGATGAATAATGAAGTCAAAGATTTTTATAATATGATAAAAGAAAAAGGGCGACTTGAATTCTGCATGGTTAGCTGAACAAGGACATGAGGTGCATATGTTCGAATTGGCCCCTGCAGCTGTTGAGTATGCCATTAACAATCAAACTGAAACTGCTAAATTTATTGCTGAAGAAGCAGACGCTAGAAATATAAATAGAGCAAATGAAAGTGCAGATGTTGTTCTTATCATGGGTCCATTGTATCACTTGATAGATAGGGAAGATAGAATGAAGGTACTAAGGGAAGCTTATAGAGTATTAAAAAAAGGCGGTATATTAGTAGCTGTAGCAATAACAAAGTATTGTAATGCTATTTGGTCCATAGATACTATACATCAAATTAAGAACGATACCAGCGTAATGGGCATGAGTCCGCATTTTATGGTGATTGGGAAAAAATAGGATGGATAAGTATCTGTCCCCCTTGTCCCTAGAAAAGGATGTGTAACATATGAAAAAACAAGCTTTTAAAATTTTATACATGTTTTTATTTGCTGCATTATTACTCTCCGGTTGTAGCACGGGCAACAATACGTCTCCCACAGCAAGTCCATCAAGCCTAGCTCCTTACGAAGCCGCGGAAAACAGTACTAAGAATAGTATGCCAACTGATTCGAACATATCCGGACTGGAGTCTTCCCAAACCGGGGAAAACAAATTTGGAAAAGTTCTTGTAGTGTATTACTCATTAACAGGACATACCCGTGAGATTGGTAATATGATTAATGATATGACAGGTGGAGATGTTTTCGAAATACAGCCTGTAGAAAATTACTACCGGTCTGATATTGAAGAGATAGGTAAAAAGCAGGTAAAAGAGGGCTACAAACCGAAGCTGAAAAATTCTGTATCCGATATTGAAACGTATGACCTGATATTTATTGGTTCACCAGTATGGTGGTTTTCAGTTTCACCGCCTGTAATGTCATTTTTAGCACAATACGATTTTAAGGATAAAAAAGTTGTCCCGTTCTGTACTTATGTAAGTGATTACGGTGATTTTTTCGATATGTTTAAAAAAGCATGTCCTGGTGCTGAAGTGCTTGAAGGCGAAGATTTCACAAATAATGAATCAAGGGATACGGAGCAGGTAAAAGCAAAAATAAAGCTGTGGCTAAAAGAAATAGAGTAGGTGCCCGTACTGGCAAGATTTATATTATTGTATTGCCTGGAAGCCAGGGCTTTAATATTTCATAGGGTATTTTTATTCCGCTTATGGTTTCCCCAATTTTAACATTAGGTTTAAGTTTTCCATGGTAATCGCTTCCGCCTGATATATAAAGCTTATGTCTATTGCAATAATCTACGAGATACTCTGTCTTATCCATTGTATGAAGTGAATGATAACATTCTAAACCATCAAGTGTGTTTAACGATATTATTGAGCTTAGAAATTCCTCATAATCATCTGCAAAATACACGTAAAGATGCGCAAGGAATGCTTTCCCCCCTGCTTTCTTTATAAGATCAGCAGCATCCAGTACAGTAGGATAATTCTTCATCTGGTCCAGAAAAAAAGGATTGTCTTCATTATTAACGCATGTTCTGTAAAAGGCATTAAGACTTTCCCATACTTCTTTTGTGAAGTGTCTTTCATTTTCAGGATATTTCCTCAAATCAGAATGCATTAATTGTGTTGCAAAATATTTACCACCTGTTACTGATAGATTATCACTATATGTAAGTTTAAGGTTTCTGCAGACACCCATCATTTTTTTGAGGTATTCATTTTCCCTTTCAAGGAACTTTTCATCTGAAACGATTCCAGTTGAATTTATTGCTTCGAGGTCTATCCCATAGCCTAATATTTCTATAGGTTTCCCATTATGCACTACTGAAAACTCGCAGCCGGGGACAATCTTACCTTTAAAATAGTTGCTTATTTTAATTTTCTTCAATTTTTCATAAGCACCTATAGAGTCATGGTCTGTAATTGATATATATTTTAGACCTAATTGCTGCGCTTTTATAAGAATATCCTTGGGTTCGTCTGAACCGTCCGATGAAGTTGTATGGATATGTAGATCTATCATTTAATACAGCCCCCTGCTCTTTATTTACACACTTTATTTTATAACACTTCACAAGCTCTGG
Source organism: Clostridia bacterium (assembly GCA_035628995.1). Lineage (NCBI taxonomy): Bacteria > Bacillati > Bacillota > Clostridia > Clostridia bacterium. Next base: position 11,533 of record DASPIR010000007.1, read on the forward strand.
CAAATGTGGGTTTGTAATTAAGTGCTGTAGCTGGCACTAGTTTTATATATCTTAATATATATTTACGAATTAACTATAAAACTTGTGGTACAATATAAGAACTATAAAATTTAATAAAGGTAAGGAACATATATGGATAAAGAAATATTAGTGGATAACAACCAATTTGAAGGATTAACTGCATCTGAAATTTGGGAAAAGCTATATAATAAGGAGCTTGATTGCAAGAAGCACATTATAGAATATATTGATATGACAAGGGTGCTTAAAAAGGAAAATGTAAGCGAGGATCAGATCAAAGATACATATAATTATATTTATGAGCATATCGAGGGATTAAAAGATTTAATAAAACCAAATACAATGATGTATCTAAAGAATAGCCTAAGATCACAGCTTGGAAAGTATGTTAAAGAAAAGGATCCAAAGCCTGTGAATCACTTTATAGAGTTTTTTAAGGCGGCATACCCTGAAAATAAAAGAAGAAAAGATTTTACATGGGTTTTAACCGATATAAATAGTATAGCAGATGAGCAGATATGGACTACTTTAACCTATATTAACAGAGAATGTCTAAATAACAATCTTAGGTTGAAATCTAATCAAAAAAAAGATATATTGGAAATAATTGAAAAGGCAGTTGGAAAGAACGATATTAAATTTATAAATAAAATTAGAAGCCTTAAACGATTAAATGAGATACTAAATATATCTATTATAAGCGTTGGGGAAGTATGCAAGGTAAGACGAAATTAAACCGTACACTAACAGCATTGATATTTAGCTTTATATACATATGCAATACGGTGCGGAGAACAAGTTATAAGTCGGATATAAATACTTAGCTAGGATTAAACCAGGTGAGAAAGAAGTTCTATGCGCATGCAACTGTGATTTCGATAATGCTGTCAACCATCTTATCAGTAAGATTGATTTTGAGGGTATTTGCATAAATTCTGATCATAGTTTTCTTGACGTCATTGGGTATAGTCTCTTCATTCACCCGGGCAACAAAATTGATAATAAGATTTACGCTGTTCTTGAATTCACTGATACTCATATTTGCCCTCCTACCTTATAAATAAATAGATACATTATATATAATTCGAATGACAGAAATAATATCTGGGATTATTTTTTATGTAAATTATGACAATACTCAATTGTAGGAGATAAGTGTCACGCACCATAGTTATCCACTCTTAAATTAAAGAGCCAACAGTTCTTGTTGGCTCTTCTAAGATTATCGTATAAAATTAGTCACTGTTCGCGGCTCTTTTTCCGGGAGTTTAACTCCGGCTTCTTTTCCAGCTTGGATGCTTTTTAAAAGCCAGGCCATATTCTTGCCTAATGTTCTCATTGTTTGCATTCCTTCTAAATCCTGCTTTACTTCCTCAGGGGTATTCCCATGAACCATATTCCAATATTGAGAAGATACAACAGGCATATTTGAAATAGTAAAATATTTATTTAACTGCTCAAAGGCTGCGGTTGAACCTCCACGGCGACAGCTTACAATTGCAGCACCGGGTTTGTATTGAAAGCAATCTCCAGCATAGAAGAATCTATCTAAAAAAGATGTTATTAGACCGGATGCTCCTGCATAATGTACCGGGGAACCAAAGATAAAACCATCAGCTCCTTTAGCTTTTTCCAAGGCAATATTTACAGTATCATCGTCAAATGCGCATTTTCCAGAGTCATCTTTGGAACAACCGCCGCAAGCCATACAACCGCGGATAGGCTTGTTTCCAACATGAAAGATTTCTGTTTCTATATTTCCTTTCTCCAGTTCTTTTGCTACTTCGCATAAGGCTGTATAAGTGCATCCTTGAGCCTTCGGACTTCCATTAATAAGTAATACTTTCATTTTTATACCTCGCTTTAATTTTATATTTAGATTGGATACCAGTCTGTTAACTTAATTATACAATAATTAAGTGCTAGGTATGCAGGTTTTTCAACCCATTTTAAATTACTTATTAAAACGGGTTGAAAAAGTAATTGGAATATTTTATAATATTTTTAAAGGCATTAAGAAGATACAAAATAATACTAAAATGGAGGTCAATATTGATGAAAGAATACTTTGCAGGTATTAACAAAATCAAATTTGAAGGTTCAGATTCAACCAATCCACTTGCTTTTAAATATTATGATGCCAATCGCACTGTTGCAGGTAAGAGGATGAAAGATCATTTAAGATTTGCGGTCAGCTATTGGCATACATTTACAGGCAATGGAACAGATCCCTTTGGCCAGCCGACAATGGAAAGAGCCTATAACGGCTTGGAAGGCATCGAATTGTCTAAGGCAAGAGTTGAAGCGGCATTTGAATTTATGACGAAGCTGGGGATTGAATTCTTCTGTTTTCATGACTTGGATATTGCACCTGAAGGGAATTCACTGCAGGAAAAGCTGGACTACCTTGACACTATTGTTGTACTTATTGAGGAAAAAATGAAAGAAACAGGAATAAAATGTTTATGGGGCACCACCAACGCATTCGGCAATCCGCGCTTCATGCATGGTGCAGCCACTTCTCCAAATGCGGATGTATTTGCATTTGCAGCGGCACAAGTGAAGAAGGCATTGGATATTACACATCGTTTGGGTGGGCAAAACTATGTTTTCTGGGGTGGCCGTGAGGGCTATGAAACTTTACTTAATACTGATGTTGCACTGGAAAATGACAACTTTGCCAGATTTCTAAAAATGGCAAAAGACTATGCAAGAAAGATTGGGTTTGAAGGACAATTTCTGATTGAGCCAAAACCAAAGGAGCCAACAAAGCATCAATACGATTTTGATGCAATGACAGTTCTTGGATTTTTGAGGAAATATAATCTTATTGATGATTTTAAATTGAATATTGAAGCAAATCATGCAACACTGGCAGGGCATACTTTTCAGCATGAATTGGTAATGTCCAGAGTCAATGGGGTATTGGGCAGCATTGATGCGAATCAGGGAGATGTGCTGCTGGGCTGGGATACAGATCAATTCCCGACCAATATCTATGACGCGACAATGTGTATGTATGAGGTGCTTAAGAATGGAGGAATTGCACCAGGAGGACTAAACTTTGATGCAAAGGTGAGAAGAGGATCCTTCCAACCGGATGATTTATTCATTTCATATATAGTTGGCATGGACACTTTTGCGAAGGGATTATTGACAGCCGATAAGCTTCTGACTGAAGGAGCGTTGGAAAACTTTGTGGCCAATCGTTATGCAAGCTTTACAGAAGGCATTGGCAAGAAGATTATAGAAAATAAAACAAGCTTTGAAGAGCTTGCAGAATATGCACTCCTGCATGATCATATTGCGCTTCAGTCCGGACGTCAGGAAATGCTGGAGGATATTGTAAACCGATATATTTACAAGGCATAGCCCGGCAGCTTGAATCTGTTTTTTCATCATGCTAAGATTAAGGAAAGTTATTTGCTTATGTTAATCACATTCCTTTGACTTTATTAAGTGAAGGATCGTTATATGAAGGAGTTACATTCATGATTAAATTGGAGACATTAAGTCAGGATCAAATCAAAGTAATGAATAGAGCAAACATTATCAAAATTATTAAGAAATATGGCGAGATAACGAAACAAGATATTGCAGCTGCACTTAATTTAAGTATTCCAACTGTAACTACCAATACGAATCAATTGATAGAAGAAGGTCTTGTTGAAGCAGCAGGTGTGGGTGACTCAACTGGCGGAAGAAAGCCTATGATTCTTAAATTTGTGGAAAATGCAAGATATTCGGTTGGAGTAAACATTTCGCCTGACAGCGTTGGAATATTGCTTATCAATTTGAATAATACAATCATTGGTGAAACTTCTTTTATCTATGAAAAAGTGTATTCCTTTTCAAGGTTATTAACGCGCTTGGAGGTTGAGATTGAAAATCTGCTGACACGTAATCATATTGATAAAGAGAAGGTTTCCGGCGTGGGTATTTCGCTGCCTGGGCTGGTTGATGAGGATCGGCTTATTTTAGAGAATGCCCCCAATATAGCGGTAAGGGATTTTGATTTTAACGAATTTCAGAATCGCTTACAAATGAAGGTTTTTATTGAAAACGAGGCAAATGTGGCTGCATATGCTGAGATAGAGATGGGAAAGACTGCAAACATGCGTAATGTGGTTTATGTATCCATCACGGAAGGCATAGGCACGGGCATCATAATTGATCAGCATATATATAAAAGCACAAAAAAGAAGGCTGGGGAGTTTGGGCATATGAAGGTCTCAGATGAAAGCAGCTATTGCAACTGTGGACGGACAGGCTGCTGGGAGCTCACTGCCTCAAAAAAAGCACTATTTAGATACTATCACGAATTCACAGGATCAAGTACAGCTTCTTTGGATCAGATTTTTTCTGAAGAAAGCTTCAATACGCCTGCTGTTCAAGCTGCAGTCGAAAAGTACATAGATTGTCTTTTTGTAGGGATAGAAAATATTATCTTAGGCTTGAATCCGGAATTTGTGATTATTGGAGGAGAGCTGGGCAAGTATGAAAAGGAAATGCTTGAGTTGATTAATCGTGCAGATCATATGAAGAGCAGCTTTGTAGAATATGAAGGTACAAAAGTAGTCTTCTCAGCTCTGAAGGATAAGGGTTCATTAATAGGGGCAGCGTTGATGCCCTTTGAAGAGCTATTCAACTATGTCAGAAATATCATATAAGTGAAGAGTTTAAAATATATTCCGCGAAATATATAGATGGAGGGGTAATATGTATTTTTTAGGTATTGATTTGGGAACCTCATCCGTTAAGGTATTAGCTGCAAATGATAATAATGAGATCCTTGGGGATGTGACTAAGGAGTACCCTGTATATTTTCCTCAGGACAAATGGGCACAGCAAGACCCAACTGATTGGTGGAAGCAAACGGTTATAGCTATCAAAGAATTGATGCATAACCTGAATATTCCTAATGACCAAGTGCGTGCAATCGGCTTCAGCGGACAAATGCATGGGTTGGTCGCATTAGGTGCCCAAAATGAGGTTTTAACACCGGCGATTTTGTGGTGTGATCAGAGAACACAGGCGGAATGTGATGAAATAACGGCTTTTTTTGGACAGGATAAACTGAGTCGCTGTACAGGAAACAAAGCATTGACTGGCTTTACAGCGCCCAAGATTTTATGGGTCAAAAAGAATTTACCGGAGGTCTTTGCTAAGATTAGGCACATTCTGCTGCCAAAGGATTATGTTCGGTTCATGCTGACAGGCGATTACGCCACGGATGTATCCGATGCTTCCGGAATGCTTCTGCTTGATGTAAGAAACAGACGGTGGGCACAGGAAATGCTAGACTTTCTGGAGATAAATGAATCGCAGCTGCCTATACTATATGAATCCTATGAAGTGACAGGTGTTGTTACGGAGCCGGTGAAAGCTGAATTGGGTTTAAAGGGCGAGATTCTTGTTGTCGGAGGCGCAGGTGATCAAGCAGCCGGTGCGATAGGAACTGGAACTGTCAAAGACGGGATTGTTTCTATAACACTGGGAACCTCCGGTGTCGTCTTTGCAGCACACGAATTCTTTGCGGTTGATGAAAAGAATAGGTTGCATGCCTTCTGCCATGCCAATGGGAAATATCATTCAATGGGCGTAATGCTATCAGCAGCAAACTGTTTGAAATGGTGGGCGGAGACGATTCATCCCAGTGTTGGCTTTGACACATTGCTGGAAGAAGCGGCAAATACTGAGCCTGGAAGTAGTCGGACTGTTTTTTTGCCTTATCTTATGGGGGAAAGAACGCCTTACTCTGATCCTGATGCAAAAGGCTGCTTTGTAGGAATGTCAACGACGACAACGAGAGGGCATATGACGAGAGCGGTCTTGGAGGGTGTTGCATTTGGATTATTTGACTCATTAAGAATATTAGAAGAGCTTGAGGTTCCAATTAAGCAGGTACGCGTTATCGGTGGCGGCGCCAAGAGTGCTTTATGGAAACAAATCCTGGCAGATGTATTTTCCCTTGAGATTCAAGAAATCAATACCAATCAAGGGGGGGCATTGGGAGCGGCAATCTTGGCTGCTGTTGGCGCTAAACGGTACGCAACTGTTGATGAAGGGTGCAATGCTATGATTAAAGTTGTAAATAGGACCAACCCTATTCGTGAAAATGTGGAGAGATATAAAAGCATATATCCCCTTTATGTTGATTTATATTCAGACTTGAAAAAATGGTTTGAAAAGAGTGCTAGAATCTAGAAAAGGAGTGTCTCGAATAGGAATTGAATTCGGTTCGAGACACCATTATTATTATGAATGACAGGGCTTTCATTTTTACATTTATAAGAGTTATAATAATTAAGAATAAAGAAGTTCAATTCATAGACGGAGGATGGGGTTAATGAAGAAATCAAAGGTTGTTTTTACTAATATGAGAACTAAACCTGGGATGGGTATACTCGATAAGCTGGAGAGGGTTGTAAAAGAAGCGGGTATGAGTAGTATAGATTTTAAAGACAAGTTTACAGCGATAAAAATCCATTTGGGTGAGCCTGGAAATCTCGCATACATAAGACCTAATTATGCTGCCGTTATTGTAAGAATTATAAAGGAACTAGGTGGTATGCCATTTTTAACTGATTCAAACACCCTTTATACCGGAGGTAGATCTAACGCTGTAGACCATTTGCAGTCGGCAATGGAAAATGGCTTTAATAGTATACAAACAGGCTGCAACGTCATAATTGCTGACGGGTTGAAAGGAACAGATTATAGAGAGATAGAAATTAATCAAAAGCACTGCAAAACTGCTAAAATAGGAACTGCAATAGCTGATGCTGATATAATTGTTTCAATGAATCATTTCAAAGGTCATGAGATGACAGGGTTTGGAGGAGCAATTAAGAATATTGGGATGGGATCCGGTTCAAGAGGGGGAAAGCTTGAAATGCATTCAGCCTCAAAGCCGGTAATCAATAAGGAAAACTGTGCAAGCTGCGGACAATGTATAAAAAGCTGCGCTCAAAAGGCTATAAAGTTTGTTGATAAAAAGGCAGATATCAATTTTGACGCATGTGTTGGGTGCGGGCAATGTGTTGCAGTATGCAGATTCGATGCAGCTGAAGTTAAATGGGATGAAGCGGCTGATACGGCTAATGAAAAGATTTCAGAATATGCTTATGCTGTTATTAATGGGAAACCTTCATTTCATATAAATTTCATAATGAATGTGTCACCGTACTGTGATTGCTGGGATACTAATGACTTGGCAATAGTGCCTGATATTGGTATTGCAGCATCCTTTGATCCGATTGCTTTAGATAAAGCCTGTGTAGATATGGTAAATGCTGCGCAAGTGGTAAAGGGCTCTGTTCTGGAGGATAAGCATTATCATCAAGGAGATAAATTCAGTCATATTCACAGCAATACTGATTGGAAAACCGGACTTAAACATGGTGAAGAAATAGGACTTGGTACTATGGAGTATGAATTAATAACATTATAAATAAGTGTCAGCCTGTGTTCTTTAAAAGAGCCGATAAATCCTTAAAATGGATTTATCGGCTCTTTATTATAGGTGGGACTACTAATATGCGTAAACTAAGCCTACTGATGCTCTTATTTCCAATTCTCCGGAAGAAATGCTTGTCGCAGGTGCTGCAGCAACGCCGGATTTTACACTATCCATACTTGTATACATTATTGGAGGATTGTAACCGCCGCCGGTTTCATTAATCTGTGATGGCATATCTATCTTAATTCCAAACTGTTTTGCCAATACATCAGCCTTTGCTTTTGCCTTAACTGTTGCATTCGCGAGAGCCTGCAGATAATATTTATCAGGATCGGCTACTGTAAAGCGGATATTAGAAACTGTGTTTGCTTCATTTGCTGTTACTGCATCAATAGCAGCTCCAACTTTTGAAATATCTCTGATTGTTACTTCCAAAGTATTAATTACTCTATAGCCTGTTACATAGGAACGTTGATCTTTTTCAGAATATGTCTCAATGGGATAGATTGTATACTGGGAAGTTTTAATATCTGAATCTGCAATTTTAAGATCTTTTAATACTTGCATAACCTTATTCATTTTTGTTGCATTCTCCTGCTGAGCCACTTTTGAGCTTTTATTTTCTGTTTGAACACCAACATTGATGTAAACCATATCCGGTTTCACTTTTACGATGCCCTCTGAACTAACTGAAATTGTTTTCTGCGGCACTTTCGGGTCATCAGCGTTGCCAATTAGCGAAAACCCGCTGGCTATTGTTCCAAATGTAAATACAAATGCTAAAGCAGCTATTAACATAATCTTTTTACTCATTTTAAAAGCCTCCTAATATTTTTAATTGTTATGCTATTTTGACGTAGAGTATAGTACATAAGTTCCAATGACAAAGGAAAAAGATGAACGTGCGGGGTAGAATTTGTCGGAATTTGCGAACGAAAGCTGAAAAGAGGGACAAGTTTATAGAGGTATTTTTTTGAAATTAATAGAAAATTATGAGTTATAGAAAGTAATACTTTAGGGAGAGGTCGTAATTATGACATTTAAAGATTTACCGGGAAATATTAAAGTGAGGCTGTTTACATCCTTCTACACAAGGATTGTATATGTATCTGTAATGCCCTTCATGGCATTGTTTTTCTCAGACCGCTTGGGCAAAGTCTTTGCAGGGACGTTTCTATTGGTTACCACACTAGCCAGTTTTATTTTCAGGCTTTGGGGCGGGTATATTGCTGATAGGACTAGACGAAAGACAGTATTGGTTGCGTCGAATATTGCTGGTTCGGTGCTGATGGTATTAATGACTATATGCTTGCTTCCTTCCAATGACTTCATCTACGTATTCGCAGCCCTGTATCTTATTTGGAGCATAGTTAGCAGCATGGGTGGTCCGGCAATGAACGCCCTTATTCTCGACTCTACAGATACGGAGAATCGAAAGAGAGTCTATGTTATCAGCTATTGGCTGGATAATATCTCAGTATCTGTGGGTATTGCTCTCGGTGGTCTCATGTATAAGAATCATCGGCTGGAGTTGTTCGCAATGCTGTCTCTGGCGCTAACCATTACTTCCTTGATATTTATATTCTTCTTGAAGGATAATCAGGTGAACCTGCTAGAGAGAACTCATATAAACCCATTTCGTGATATATTATCGAATTATGCTACTGCCGTCCGAGATAAGAAGTATCTAAAGTACGTTATAGGGTTGATTTTCTTCTTTTCAGCAGAGTTTGCCGTATCAAATTATATTGGTATTCGGCTAAAGGAGACATTCCATCCTGTGAGCTTTTTAGGATTGCAGATAGACGGAGTGCGGATGATGAGTGCTATTACCATTGAAAATACTCTAGTAGTTATTTCTTTGACCTTTCTGATCAGTTCCCTGGTGGAACGGGTTCCAAAACCAAAGGCTTACATACTTGGGATAATGTTTTACGGGCTGGGTTATGCTGCGTTAAATGTGGTCAACACCTGGTACGGAGTGTTGTTATTTGGATTGTTTGCAGTATTAGGAGAGCTGATATGCGTGCCAATACATATGACAGAACAGGCGAGGCTTATTCCCGATGATAAAAGGGCTTCTTATATAGCTTTCGGATCGTTATCTTTCAGTGGCGGAGACATGTTAGGCAGGCTCGGCATTGTTCTGGGAGCATACCTTATAGCTCCTATGATGGCAATATATACTGGATGTGTTGTAGCTCTGGGGGCATTCTTAGTTTCTGCCTCATTTTTTAGGGAAGAGCAAAAAAATGTGAAAGACATAGATGCCGGGTACGATGTTTAGATGGTATTTACTCATTATCATGAACTTTCACATCTCCAAGGGTTTCAACATGGAGCTTTTCTTTTTTTAGGATCTCTTCAATATGTTGGGTTTCCTGGAATTGACGCCTGTAAACAGAAACATCCTCTAGTTTTACAAGATGCTTGACAACTTCTATGCGTTCTTCACTTATAGGGATTCGGATTACCTCAGTATGACTATTTTTATCACTGGAAGCCTCAACATTAGCAGTTTTCTTTTCTATTACAAGTTCCTCACGAGTTATGGGCACGATAATAGTCTTTTCCTCGTTAATAACTTCCCTATGGACATCCACATTTCCGGTCTGTATCAATTCTTTAGAGATTTCCAGCTGTTCTTCTCGGAGCTTAAGCTTTTTGTAGTTTTTAGTTTTGTTGGAACGCTTTTTCTTTGACATAGTTTCCTCCATACTTCTTTGAAAAAACACCTCACAAGCCTCAGTGGCTATGGAGGTGCTTCTTTTCATTATTTATTAACTAAGATCCTGAGTTGATTCATCAGTAACTACGTTTGTATCACCTTCAGTATTTATACGAGCTTCTTCTTTCTTAAGGGTTTCCTCTATATGTCTTGTCTCTTCAACCTCATGCTTGCGGGCTAATACTTCACCGGTTACGACTGTATGCTTAGCAACATCAACTTGTTCCTTGCTCACAGGAATACGTATTGTTTCTCCGGAACTGATAGGTGTATCGCTGCTCTCATTATTTATTGTTCTTCTCTCAATAATAACTTCCTCATGGGTAACTGGGACATCAACTGCCTTCTGTTCTTCCACAACTTCTTTGCTTAAGGTTACTTCCCCTGCCTGTACTCTGCTTTTATTTACATCCAGTTCTTCTTGGCGAAGCTGGAGTCTTCCATCCTCTGCTGTCTCTTTTTCATTATTGTTATCATTATCTTGAAACATTCCCCAAAAATTTTTCATAACTACCTCCGTTTTTATAGAGATTTCAAGCTGATTGAGCATGATGTGCTTTATTATTTTTCCCTATAAAAATCGCAATATCCGCAAATAGAAATAATATAGAAGTAAATTAAAACCAGTTTGTGCAGACTAGCTTTAATAGCTAAATTTTTTTTAATAACAAAGAAAAAGAGTAGCCGAAGCTACCCTTGTTTTAAGTCTTTATCTACTTCTGGCGAGACTTGTTCATGAGCATTGAAGCTGCTGCTCCTAAACCTATCATACCTGCTACCATACCCATAGTTTTGGGTTTCATTAGCCTTCTGCGCATCATCAGCATAGAATCACTCCCCTTATAGTAGAAATTTGACTCAGTACTATAGTTTTCAAATGACATACACTTTATTCAGACTTGTTTCGAATTAAGCTTTGTATGGGACATAATAAAAGGACAGGCAAATCCTTGGATTTACTTGTCCTTTTATTATGTAAATTAAGCGACCTGCTCATCGATAAGCTTTTCTGCTGTTGCAGCTGTACTGATTGGCTTTGTAATTAAAGCGAGTACAAGCGCAACTGCAAGCAAACCTGCCGAGATCATATAGGCCAAATTATAAGCTCCTGTTCGGTCAACAACTATACCAGCGATGATTGGACCAATTATACCGGAGATTCCCCATGCAGTATATAATACGCCGTAGTTGCCTCCGAAGTTTTTGACTCCGTAATAATCTGCCACTACTGAAGGGAAGAGGCTGAGCAGTGCTCCGTAGCCTATACCTGCAAGGGCTGTCCCTATTGATATGGCTAATGGTGTAGAGTAGCCAGCAAACAAAGTCATATTTACACCTTGAAGTACAAAGACAATCATCATCGTTCTTACGCGCCCGATTTTATCAGAAAGAAAACCAGCTGCAAGTCGGCCACAAGCATTGAATATAGCCAGCAACCCAACTAAATAGAAACCTTTTTCCCAATTTGCCTGTGTCTTTGCGATTGTCGCTATGTTGCCTATAATCATTAGACCAGCTGAAGATGCAAAGGCGAACATAAGCCAGAAAAAATAGAATTGCTTTGTTTTGACCATTTCTTTCCAAGAGAAGTCTTTGGCAACTACCTTTACGGTTTTTGTTTCCGGTAAATTTGCTGGTGTTGGTGCAACATATCCTGATGGAGGATTATTTATCAATTGGGCTACAGGTGTAGCAATGAGGAGGATGAAAATCCCCAATACAAGAAAAGTCCTGGATATGCCATAATTCTCTAATAACATAGTAGTAAGGGGGGCAATGTATAGTGATGCCAATCCCATACCGCTTACTACAATGCCGGTTACCATACCTTTTTTAGAAGAATGAAACCATTTCAATGCGGGGGGAGTTACAGAAGCATAAGCAAATCCGATACCTCCACCAGCCAGTATTCCAAATGTTATGATCAGCAGTGGTACGCTATGTATAAAACTTGATAGAATTAATCCTGTACCAGTAAAAATTGCACCTAAAGTTACTACTTTACGAGGGCCAATTTTATCCTGGAGTCTTCCTGCAAAAAGCAACGTAATAGCCCAGACGACTATTGCCACCGAGTATGGAAGTGAGGCATCGCTATTTGTCCAGTTCCAATCATGAACCAGAGCCTTTTTAATAACACTCCATGAATAAAGGACACCCAACGTCAAGTTGATGCATAAGCCGGCAAAAAGAACCTTCCAGCCGTCTTTAATTGTTACATTCCTTTGCATAATAAACCTCCGTTTTTGTAGTTTTAGTACTATAAATGGATTATAAACCCTTGAGTAACTCCAAGGTCAATATGAAGTATTCTAAAATGTTGTAAACAGAAGGGGCCTGCGGTATAATTACTTCTAACTGGTGCAGCCGCTAGTTAATAATCCTTTAAGTGCGGAAAGGAGATATTCGAATAGATTTATGAAAGATAAATTTTTAATCGGAGAATTATCAAAGCTCTTTAATGTCAGTACAGATACTCTAAGGCATTATGATAAAATTGATCTACTGAAGCCGGACTATGACTATAATAATAGCTATAGATATTATAGTATAAGAAATTTTTTCAAACTAAGCAGGATCCTTTTTTTCAAGAGCCTTGATATTTCTTTAGAGAATATCAAGAAATACATGAACAACAAGAATACGAACAATTTGTTGAGTCTGCTCAAAAGGAAGGAAGAAGAAATTGATATCAAGATAAACAGACTAACCAATCTCAAAAAGAAAATTCAAACAAAGCTTGAGCTTCTGGAAAGTATAAACAGCGAGCTGGACCAAGTAAAAATAAAGAGAATTCCGGAGAGAACCGGTGTTTTCCTGGATATGAATGATGTTGAAAATGACCGTGAAATCGTTCAGGCCTTTAAAGAGAATGAAAAGTACCTAAAAATCAGTTCCTGGCTGATTGAAGGCCAGATATACACCTCTCTGTCAAAGGAAAATATGGAGCATCGTATACTTAATAAATTCAGGTATTTCATTGAAATTGTGACACTAGACTCAGAACCCTGCAAACAGATGAAGGTGATTCCCGAGAACGAATATGCATGTATTGCCTTTCTGGGGCCTTATAGGGACATGGGAAAGCATTATGAATTGCTTATCCGTTGGATTGATGAGAATGGGTACCAAATAGCAGGAGATTCTATCGAAAAGAATATCGTGGACTACGGCTTCTCAGATTCAGAGAGTGAATATATCTCTGAAATACAAATTCCAATCAAGAAATATGACGCAAGGCACGACGTTTAGTCAGTTATATATAGTCTTATAAAAAAGACTAATAAGGGGGTACGGGCTTGAAAGCAATAATTATCGGTGGAAGCTCGGGGTTAGATTTTGAAATAGCAAAACAGCTCAGGGAGAAGGGCATTGATGTACTGCTTATCGTATTATCAGGCTGCATGAGTGGAAAGCTATATGCAGGAGTTTCAGATCAAATTGAATAGGAGGTAATACAATGCTGCCAAATAACCCGAATTTAAATGCAAAGTATGATGAGAATAAAACTAAGGAAATATGGCTGGCAGGCGGTTGTTTTTGGGGCGTAGAAGCATATATGGCCAGAATATACGGCGTATACGACGTCACCACAGGGTATGCCAATGGAAATAAAGAAAATCCAACCTATGAGGAAGTATGTACCGGCAATACCGGTTTTGCAGAGACGGTGCATGTGCGCTATGATCCGGGTAGGATAGGGCTTAAGGCGCTGCTTATGGATTTTTTTAAAATTATCGATCCAACCAGTAGGTTTAGGCAGGGGAATGATGTGGGAAGTCAGTACAGGAGCGGAATCTATTATATAGATAAGGGTGACAAGGCTATTATTGATGAAGTGGTAGCCCAGGAGCAGAAAAAATACACACAAGAAATACAAACAGAGGTTTTGCCTTTAGATAATTATTTTTTAGCAGAGGAATATCATCAGGATTATTTAGAGAAAAATCCAAATGGTTACTGTCATATTGATTTTGGCCACTTGAAGGAGCAATCTGTTACGATTGACCCAAAAGATTATCAAAAACCTGATGAGGAGTTACTGAAAAAGGTACTTACGGATACTCAGTACAAGGTGACCCAGGAAAGCCAGACGGAGCGCGCTTTTTCTAATGAATATTGGGATAGCAGGCAAAAAGGTATCTATGTGGATGTTGTAACCGGGGAACCTTTGTTTTCCTCTACTGACAAGTTTGAATCAGGGTGCGGATGGCCAAGTTTTACAAAACCAATCGTACCGGAAGTTGTTACATACGAAGAAGATAAAAGCCACAGCATGGTTCGCACCGAAGTTAGAAGCAGGAGCGGGGATTCTCATTTGGGGCATGTATTCGAGGATGGTCCTCAGGACGAAGGTGGGATGCGCTTTTGTATCAATGGTGCGTCTTTAAGATTTATCCCCATTGATCAAATGGATCAGCAGGGTTATGGATATCTCAAATATCTTGTGAAGTAAGAACTAAGCGGCGGGTATGAATTTGTGATTGATAAATGGAGAAAATAGTGATGACACATAAATACGTGATAAGCTGTGACATGAAGTTTAAAGGAGATAAAAATGTTATTTGAAGACTTGAACTTAATTATGCCTATTCAGAAGGCTCTAAAAACTGAAAAATATGATAAGCCCACTCCTATACAGGAAAGGGCTATTCCATCAATACTTGCAGGAAGAGATTTACTGGGATCTGCTCAAACAGGCACTGGAAAGACAGCCGCCTTTGCTATTCCAATATTACAAATCCTTTCTCGTGAAAAAAGGGTTGCAAAGGATACTCATAAAATAAGGGCATTAATACTGGCTCCTACCCGTGAACTGGCTATTCAGATCGGAGAGAGCTTTGAAGCTTATGGCCGGTATTTAAGTCTTAGGACTACGGTCATTTATGGCGGAGTATCACAGCATCCTCAAACTGACGCATTAAGAGCAGGGGTTGATATTTTGGTTGCAACTCCCGGTAGATTGCTTGATTTGCTTAGTCAGAAACACATTAACATACATAATGTAGAAATGTTTGTACTTGATGAGGCAGATCGTATGTTAGATATGGGAATGGTGAATGACGTAAAGAAAATAATAGCGCAGATGCCCAGGAAGAGGCAGAATATGTTATTCTCTGCAACCATGCCGCAAGGAGTATCGCAGCTTGTAAATTCCATTTTGGTAGACCCTGTTAGGATAGAGGTGGAGCATAGTACATCCACTGCTGCCAGTATTAAGCAATCAGTATATTTTGTTGATGGAATAGACAAGACAGCGCTGTTGATTCACCTTTTGAAAAATAAAGCTATTGTTTCTGCATTAGTGTTTACACGAACAAAGAGAAGAGCAGATAAAGTCACCAAGGCCCTTGAAAAAGAGGGGATAAAGTCTCAGGCTATTCACGGAGATAAATCACAGAATCTTAGGCAAGCTGCTTTAAATGGATTTAAGAACAGGGAGCTAAGGGTTTTAGTAGCAACTGATGTAGCGGCAAGAGGCATTGACGTGGAAGAATTGTCACATGTAATCAATTATGACTTGCCTAATGTGCCGGAAACTTATATACATAGAATTGGGCGTACTGGAAGGGCTGGTATGGGAGGAATTGCAATTTCCTTCTGTGACAATCAAGAAAAACCAGACCTTAGAAATATTGAAAAGCTCAGAGCAAAGCCAATAGAAGTAATCAAGAACCATCCATATCCATTAATGAATATGGTATTGGAACAGAATAGAGAGCTTGCCAAAAGGCCTCATAGAGCTTCAGCAGAAAAAACCGGTCCAAAAGCAGATACAAGGAGAGATGGAAAAAAAGCGCCCGGAAAACAATGGCCTAAAAAGGGCAGACCTAAAGATAACCCTCAAAGATAGTTTGAGAGGAGAACTAAAACTTTAATATAGCAGCCGGCTGAGGTGTTTTCACTTTGGCCGGCTTTTTGAATGGATAATACTAAAAGTATTGACACAGTATATTAAAAGTATTATAATTTATTTAGTAAATTACTAAATTACTAAACTAGTAAATATTTGAGGAGGTAAAGTAATGAAAATACCAACTACATTAAAGCATAAACCGGTTATTGTTTCTGAAAACTATGAGAATGTTGACGGCAGATATGCTTATAATACCGATGCAAAAGGTCTCTCATTAGGATTAGCCCAGTGGAATGACCGTGGCAAGGTAGATGTTTCAGCCAAAGTATGGAGGTATACAGGAGAAAAATGGTCCAGACAGTCAGAAGAACTGCCGTTGCATCGTGTGCTTGATCTTGCAATTCTCGTCTGTAGAGCTCAACTTCATTTTAGGGAAGCTTATCGATATGAGAAATTATATGACACAGAAAACCCTGTTATCGATAGAGTGGGATTACAGGGTGATGCTATGACTGTAGCTGTATGTACTGACAATGAAAAGATAGATGAGGATATAAAATTATTCAGCCAGGCACTCAGCAACGATAGTGAGCTTATTGGAGAGCGCTTGAGTACTTTATCAAGAGTTTTAAAAGAGATGGGATATTAATAAAGAGGATGAAAAAGAGGGTGATATCTAATGGAAAGGAAAAAAGAATTAAAATTGCAGTACAAACAAACGAGGCCACAGATGGGAATATTTATAATCCGTTCTAAGGTCAACAATAAATGCTATATTCAAACAACTCAAGATTTGAGAGGCGTGATCAATGGTGCTAAAGCCAGACTGGAAGGTGGCCAACATCTTAATCGTGAGCTGCAGAAGGAATGGAATGACTTTGGTTCTGAGAATTTCACAATTGAAATTCTTGAGAATATTCAATATGATAAGGACGAATCGAAAACCGATTATACAGAAGACTTGGCACTGTTACAAATGATTTGGGAAGAAAAATTGGCTGGGGAAAATATTGAGTTCTATAAAAAAAGAATATGACCATGGAATTAGAAAGATTATGGTGCCAGACTTCGAACCTGGGAGCTTGCTATCTGCATTAAGATAATAAGGTCTTGTGTTTTGGGTCTGGCACTTGGTATATGCAGCATATTTAATGCAAATTCTATAATTAAATAAAAAATTGACTATGTGCGTCTGAATCGCCTTTGAAGATTTTGATGCGCATTTTGTTTATTAAGGAGGTATGTATATGGCAGTGATTGAGCTTCACAAATTGACGAAATACTACGGCAAGCATAAGGGCATCAAAAACATCTCCTTTGATATAAAAGAAGGTGAGATATTTGGCTTTATAGGACCTAACGGGGCAGGCAAAAGTACTACAATAAGGACTTTACTGAATTTAATATATCCCACAGGGGGCAAAGCATTTATTTTCGATAAGGACGTTGTAAAAGATTCGTTGGAGATACGCAGGAATATAGGATATCTGCCCTCGGAGGTAAATTACTACGATGACATGAAAGTATCTGATCTTCTCCAGTTTTCCCAGGCTTTCTACAAGAAAGGGAATCCCCAAAGAGTGAAAGAGCTGGCTGATCGGCTGGACTTGAATCTAAATAAGAGAATCGAGGACTTATCCTACGGGAATAAGAAAAAAGTCGGCATTATCCAGGCTTTGCTGCATGAACCGAAGCTTCTGATATTGGATGAGCCGACTGGTGGCTTGGATCCACTAATAAGAAATGCATTTTTTGAGATTTTGAAGGAAGAGAATCAAAGAGGCGCTACCATTTTCTTCTCATCCCATATACTTTCCGAGGTTCAAAGCATGTGCAGCAGAGTTGCAATCATCAAGGAGGGAGAGCTTATCAAGGTTGAGTCAATAGAAACCCTGATAAAGAACCAGTTCAGGAAGGTTAAGATAACCTTCGGCGATCAAAAGGGAAGAGACTTTAATATTGAGGGAGGTAAAAACCCGGTATGGGAAGGGAACACCCTGCAGCTTCTTTATGGAGGAGAAATTGGAAATATGCTTCAAAAGCTGAGTCAAGTAGAAGTCAAAGACTTGCTTATTGAAGAACCATCCTTGGATGAAGTCTTTATGCATTACTATGAAAATAAGGAGGAACAGACAAAGTGATATATAGACGTGAAATGAACAGAAACCTGAAAGCACTGATTATCTGGACCCTGGTTATGAGCGGAATTGCAATTCTTAACCTTATGATGTTTCCGGATGTAGCGAAGCAGCAGGCAGCAATAGACCAGCTTATGAGGCAGCTGCCACAAGGCATTATAAGAGCTTTCGGGTTGAATAGGCTGAGCATGGCGGACCCGTTAGGCTATTATGCAACCAAGGGATATCTGATGATAATACTGTTCGGCAGTATTTATGCCGTTATGCTGGCTGGAAACATGCTTTCCAAGGAGCATAACGAAAAGACTATAGAATTTTTGCTATCCAAGCCGATTACAAGAAGTGGGATAGTGACACAAAAGCTTTTGGCTATTCTTACTAACCTGCTTATTTTTAATTTGGCTATAGCCATTGCCAATTATATTGGTTTTAAAATGGCTGACGCCGAATTTGACATAAGAGTATTTATACTTCTTTCAGTAGCACCGTTTTTGCTCCATCTGGTATTTGCAAGCTTTGCTTTTTTATTGTCCAGTCAAATGAAAAAAAGCAGAAACATAGTCTCCATCTCATTAGGCCTGGTTTTTGTCATGTACTTTTTAGATATACTGTCCAGCATCTCGGATAAGCTTGAAAGCTTAAAGTACATAACGCCCTATGAATATGTTGATCCCGTGGAGATTGTCATCAATAAAAGCATCAGTGCAACTTATCTGGGTATAATGGCAGGAGTGATCTTCATATGTATTTTAGCTTCGTACTTGATATATCAGAAAAGGGATATAGCAGTATAATACAATGCGCATAAATGAATAAAAAAACACCCTATGCGGTCTTTTAAAATTGCAGTATTCATAAGAGAATTGTATAATTAAATAAAAACAGGGTCATTTAGAAATTTAAGGCAATAAGAGGAGTTGTTACGATGAGTGATGTAAAATCGGGTGAAAAATATGAAACTGCAATATTTGCAGGAGGCTGTTTTTGGTGTATGGTTTCTCCGTTTGATGTCTTGGATGGAATAACTGAAGTGAAATCGGGTTATACGGGAGGACATAAAGAAAACCCGACATATAAGGATGTAAAAACACAAACATCAGGGCACTATGAAGTTGTAAAAATTATCTATGACCCTGATGTTATAAGTTATGATAAGCTTCTACAAGCTTATTGGAGACAGGTTGACCCCACAGACGATGGGGGGCAGTTCCAAGATAGAGGTGAATCCTATAGAACGGCTATTTTCTATACTACAGAGGAGCAAAGGCAAAGGGCAGAATTATCGAAGAGAATCATGGATGAGTCTGGAAGATTTCCAGGTCCGATAGTAACACCAATACTTCCAGCTGCTGTGTTTTATGATGCAGAAGAATACCATCAGGATTTCTATATAAAAAGCCCTAAAGAATACAAGGAAGATAGACAGGTTTCTGGTAGAGATGAATTTATAAAGAAATACTGGGGCGATGAATATTATGATATTTATGAATAAGATTGGAGTAACAGTTCAAATATGAAAAACAACTGGAAAAAAGACATCATTCTGTTTTTATCAAGCCAAACCATATCACTTTTTGGTTCTTCTTTGGTTATGTATGCAATCATGTGGTATATTACACTCACTACCAAGTCGGGTGCCATGATGACGATTTCCGCTATTTGCAACTTCCTGCCGACATTTTTCCTTTCGCCCTTTGCAGGGGTGTGGGCAGACCGCTATAATAGGAAACTGCTTATCATTCTGGCTGATGCATTCATTGCAGTAACGACACTGATGATGGCTATTTTGTTTTTACTAGGCTATGATTCCATAGTACTGCTTTTTGTCATGTCTGCTTTCAGGGCAGTGGGTACAGGTATTCAGATGCCGGCTGTCAGCGCTTATATCCCTCAAATAGTTCCGGAGGATAAGCTGACAAAGGTCAACGGCATAAATGGCAGCATTCAGTCCATGGTTATGTTGATTTCTCCGATGATCAGCGGGGCGCTTCTTTCCTTCGCAACCATCGAAGCAATATTTTTCATTGATGTGGTTACAGCAGCTATTGCAGTTATTGTATTGACCTTTTTACTGAAGGTGCCAGCCCATGCCAAAGCACAGAGCCCACAAGCAACCAGTTATTACAAGGATATGCTTGAGGGTATCGCCTATATAAGAACGCATAATTATGTGAAAAAGTTCTTTGTATTCTGTACCTTCTTCTTTTTCTTAATAGCTCCGGTAGCCTTTCTAACTCCGCTTCAGGTTACTAGGACCTTTGGGAGTGATGTATGGCGCTTAACAGCTATAGAAATCACCTTTTCCACCGGAATGATTCTGGGGGGCGTGATTATGGCTTCATGGGGTGGTTTTCGCAATAGAATTCATACGATGACATTTTCATGTTTTATCGTTGGCATCTGTACCTTTGCTTTGGGTGTTGCGCATATATTCTGGCTTTATCTATTGTTCATGGTGATCACTGGTATTTCCATTCCATTTTTCAATACCCCTTCAATGGTTTTGCTGCAGGAAAAAGTTGAACCGGATTTCTTAGGGCGGGTATTTGGCGTTATGGGCATGATTTCAAGCTCGATGATGCCTCTGGGAATGCTGGTATTTGGACCAACAGCTGACGTGATCCGGATAGAGTGGCTGTTAATAGGGACCGGTATTTTATTATTTATTCAAAGCTTTTTCCTAATTGGCAGCAAGGATCTTGTTGAGGCAGGAAAACCAAAGGACATAGCTTAATAGTAAAATCAATATAAAAGTGCTAAGTACCGAAAACATATAACTTCGGACCTAGCACTTTTCTTATTCTGTTTACTGCTCTTTTAGGTTGGTTAGTGGCACTTCTTGTTTGTTCTCAGGTTGATTTAGGGTATGGATATTAGCAGTGTCACTGTTTTCGTTTACGCTTTCAATATAAATTGGTGTTCCATTATAGGTTACATTAATCATATTTGGTGAAGAAGCAATGTCTCTTGCACGTTTTTGATCCATAGCATGAACCTCCTATTTAATCTATTACCTATTTAGTTTTTACATTAAGTTAATCAACTATTCTTTTATGAGGAGGTGCAAACAATTTATCAAGTGCCTTTTCAATTTTTGCATTACTTGAAGCATTCAGCCAGTTTTCTTTAATTATTACATGCCGGCAGTTATTGGGCTTGGTATTTAAGTAGCTGTAAATTATTTGAGACTCATCGATTGCTTCTCTATCGACTTCTATTGAACCTTTTTGAGTTTTATTATTAAAGTAGGCCAAAACATTGGTTTTCATAATAATTTTTAATTCTTCGAAATCAATATCTTCCAGAGAGTATTTTTCACTAAAAAGCACTTTATTTCCCTTGATTAGGAAAAGCTTAACCCTGTCCTCACTCAAGTGCTCAAGTACAACAATATTTTTATTCTTTTTTGTGTACTCTACAACTTTAGCCTTGCCAATCAGATAGTTTACTGCACGTATATAATCTCTATACTTAGCAGCCTTTTCAAAATCGAGCTTCTCTGAGGCGCTATCCATATTGTATTCCATTGCTTCAATAATGCTTTTATCTGTTCCGCTTAACAGCTTTACTATCTTGTCAAGGATAGCAAGGTACTGCCCTCGCGGAGCATCATCCATACATATGCCAATACACAAGCCTAAGGAATAATTCAAACAAGATGAAGACTTCCGTGAAGCACTGGTACATAATATCTTACAGCATTCTTTTATGCCTTGAAGGCCTCTCTCTACTGTATTCTTATTTGTGTACGGCCCAAAATACAGATTTCCGTCGCTTTTGCTGGATTCACTTAATGTTTCAATAGAGGGATACTCTTCGCTAATATTTATCTTTATAAAAGAATAAGATCTGGGACTCTTCAATAGTCTGTTATAAATTGGGTTGATTTCCTTTATTAATTTATTTTCCAGCATAAATGCTTCGAATTCCGTATCAGTAAGTATATAGTCGAAGTCTTTTAAATGCTTAACTAATTTCACAACCTTGGGCGGATGCGACTTTGAGTTTTGAAAATACGATCCGACTCTGCTTTTCAGATTTTTTGATTTCCCGACATAAAGCACACTATCAAGAGAATCTTTCATAAGATATACCCCTGTAGAAGAAGGGAGTTTCTTAATTTTTTCTTTTAAGTCCATACTAGCTCCTCCCTAAAAATATTGTAATTTTATTTTCACTATTTGAATGTTAAGCTAGGCAATGCAAGTTTTGCTGCTACTATATTTTATCATAATCATGGAGGCAAGCATATGAGCCGTTTAGAATTGCTGTAAAGAACCAGATATGGTAATATTACCGTATCTGGTTTAAATTTTTAAGCTAGTAATATTCGCAATAATTGAAAGATAAGAGGATATATAAAGTGAGTTATTTTGATTCCTATAAAGGGCTTCCGAAAAGCATTTACGTCATATTTTTCGCTCAAGTGATCAATCGCTTTGGTGATTTTGTACTGCCGTTTCTGAGTTTGTTTCTGGTTAAGAAGCTGGGGCTAAGCTATCAGAGTGCCGGAGTTGCAGTTATGCTGACTTCGCTTTCATCAATTCCCGGTTCTTTTGCCGGCGGGAAAATCGCAGACCATTT
Source organism: Clostridia bacterium (assembly GCA_035628995.1). NCBI lineage: Bacteria > Bacillati > Bacillota > Clostridia > Clostridia bacterium. The sequence continues at coordinate 34,323 of DASPIR010000007.1, forward strand.
AGGACGTAAGAAGGCTTATGCGGCTTTTCAGTTGAGTGCGGCCATATGTTTATTCTTCTGCGCATTTCTGGGGAATCCTCAAATTATAATAGCTCTTATCTGTATGTCTTCATTTTTCAATGGAGGAGTTCGTCCAATCATATCGGCTATCATAACAGATGTTTTACCTGCTGAAAAGAGGCAAATGGGATTTTCGATGTCTTATTTGGGAATAAATTTGGGTGTATCGCTGGGGCCGCTTGTTGCAGGTTTTTTATTCAACCACTATATACCTTTAATATTCATCGGTGATGCAATAACCTCATTGCTGGCAGTCACCCTCGTTATGATTAATATTAAGGAGACCTTGCCTGATTATTCTGACGACAAAAGCGCAAGAGATGAAGAAAAGAACGAAGCAGGCAATGTATTTTCTATTTTATTGAGAAGGCCCAAAATCCTGGTCTTTCTAATAATCAATACAGTTTTAAGCGTTGTCTATACGCAGCATAATTTTTCATTGCCTATGATGCTGGATAGTGTTTTCGGCAGCAGCGGAGCAAGCAATTATGGAATTACTATGAGCGTTAATGCTTTAACGGTTATAACAATGACAATGTTTATTACGCACGCTATAAGGAAATGGAAGCCGTTAAGTGCCATAGCCATGTCTGGGCTCCTGTACGCCATAGGCTTCGGGATGATAACCTTTATACACACAATGTCATTATATATTTTAGCAACGCTTATCTGGACAATTGGTGAGATAATGATAGTGACGAATTTTGGAGTGTACATAGCAAATAATACCCCACAGAATTATAGAGCGAGGTTCAACGCGGTAACGTCTTTAAGCTGGGCTATTGGGGCAGCTCTCGGCACATCACTGATAGGCAGGTATATGGACTACTTTGGAGTAAGAGCCGTTTGGCCGTTGACCTTTTTCCTGGGCCTTCTGGGCGCAGCAGGTATGTATCTTCTTAAAATGAAGACCGAGAAAGCTGATGCCGTAGATGTGCAGCATAGCAGTATTTCTGAATGATGTATTAATGAGTATGCCGATACGTAGGGCAGGGATTAAGGGATTCATAGTTAAGGAGGAGTTATACTATTGAGCAGGCGTGATATGGGTATAGGATTAATTGTAGTAGTCCTTTGGGGCTTGAACTTTATTGCCATTAAACTGGGGCTGGGGAATATGCCGCCTCTGCTGCTGGGGACTCTTCGCTTTGTTGTTGTCTGTCTGCCGGCCATATTTTTTCTGCCCAGGCCGCCGGTACCATGGCGCTGGCTTATTGCTCTGGGACTGACAATCAACGTAGGCCAATTTGCTTTTCTGTTTATGGGAATCAAGTTTGGCATGCCTGCGGGTCTAGCTTCTCTGATACATCAGTCGCAGGCTTTTTTCACATTGGTGTTTGCAGTTCTTCTGATAGGGGAGCGGTGGCATTGGAATAACTTGGTCGGACTTTTAATAGCTGCTTGCGGTATGGCCGTTATCTCTTCTCAGCAAGGCAGCAGCATGACAGCAATCGGCTTCTGGCTCACCTTGACCGGGGCTGCCAGCTGGGGTGCGGGCAATGTCATCATGCGCCGTGCTACTCAGGGGGTTCCTCCTTTTTCCATGCTGGCGCTGGTAGTTTGGGCTGGTGCTGTGGCTATTCTGCCCTTGGCTCTTTTGTCCCTATTCATAGAGGGTGCTGCTGCATGGAAGGAAGCATGGAACTCCGCTACCTGGACTACGGTGGCTTCAGTAATCTATCTGGGTTATTTTGCCTCTTTGGGTGGCTATGGTCTCTGGGGAAAGCTGCTTTCCCGCTATCCCGCAGGTGTGGTTTCCCCTTTTGCACTATTGGTTCCGGTTGTAGGGATGAGCAGTGCCGCTCTTATTCTGGGTGAAGCATTTTCCCTGCATCAGGTCATTGGAGCTTTACTAATGATGGCCGGATTAGCAGTTCACGTCTTCGGAGGAAGGCGGAGTGAACCGCATGAATAAAACAAATACAAATAAAATAAAATAAAAAGAGAAATAAGATATGAAGACAAAGGAACTTGATGTTATTAAGCAAGCCATACTCAATGAAATTGAAGGCTGCGAGTTTTATAAAATGGCTGCCAAGCAATCTGGAAGCAAGGAAAGTGAAGAAGGATCTCTCCAATTCTGAGTACATAGAAACTCTCCGGAGTATGGGATACAGGTTTAACTCATGATTAATTTTATTAATATATTAAAACAGCTTGCAATTTGCAGTAAAGTATGACATTATTAAATATAGCTTAAATAATTAGTAAATAATGTTACACATATATATTTCAATTGATGCTAAAAATATAGTATATAAATATCGAAATTCTATTGTGAGTTATTACAAAGAGTTTAAGTAATAAAATTTTGGAGGTACATATAGTATGAATGGAACAGTAAAATGGTTTAACGGAGAAAAGGGATATGGATTTATCACAGGAGAAGACGGAACAGATGTATTCGCACATTTTTCCCAGATAAATTCAGAAGGCTACAAATCACTTCAAGAAGGACAGAAAGTA
>DASPIR010000008.1 GCA_035628995.1 Clostridia bacterium
TAGTACGAGAGGACCGGGATGGACGAACCTCTGGTGTATCAGTTGTCCTGCCAAGGGCATGGCTGAGTAGCTAAGTTCGGAACGGATAAGCGCTGAAGGCATCTAAGCGCGAAACCGACTCCAAGATAAGATTTCCCACAGAGTAATCTGGTAAGACCCCATGTAGACTACATGGTTGATAGGTCGGAGGTGTAAGCACAGTAATGTGTTCAGCTGACCGATACTAATAGGTCGAGGGCTTGATCTAAAACAGGTTTTACACTTAGAAGTTCTCTTTTGTGGATCCCTTTGCGAGAGCAACGGGATGTAGCAAAAGTTCATAGAACATCTTAGTGGAAAACCGTAGAAGCTAACAAAACTTTACGATAATATGCAGTTTTGAAGGTACAACCTTCAATAATCTGGTGGCAATGACGGAGAGGTCACACCTGTTCCCATCCCGAACACAGAAGTTAAGCTCTCCAGTGTCGATGGTACTTGGACCGCAGGGTCCTGGGAGAGTAGATCGCCGCCGGGTATAGATTCCTCAATAGCTCAGTTGGTAGAGCATGCGGCTGTTAACCGCAGGGTCGCTGGTTCGAGTCCAGCTTGGGGAGCCAATTTTTACAAATATAAAGAAATATGATGATTTATTAATTATAATAAATCATCATATTTTTTTAATTTTCGGGCACTAGTATTTCTAAATCTTCATCTTTCTACATTTTTCTTGTTATTTCCAATGTGCTTTGTTAAAATATTATTGGGTTCGAGTTAAATCCAGCAAAATTATAGTAATATTTGTGTTGAGGATGGTGTACTTATAATCAGATAAATTTACCTGTACTTTAAAAGGTAGTTGACACAAATAATAATAATATTCAGGGCACTCTAGTTGAAGATAATAGCTAATAATTTATAAAGGAGCACTATCTTATGGCAGCAGGATATAAAAAGTACTTATTGTTTTTCGTTTTAGCAGCACTAATTTTTTCATATATAGGTATAAGACATCTCACGGTTTCCGCATTTTCAAGTGAAAAGAACATAAATGGGATTGAACCGGATAATTATTTATTGCAGCAAAGTCCCGATTGGGAGCTTATGAAGCATAGGGTGAAGGTAAAAGGCATCTATATGACCGGTAATACCGTCGGATATCAGGAAAGGTTCAATAAGCTGATAGATTTGATAAAGACTACCGAGATAAATGCTGTAGTAATTGACGTGAAGGATGACGAAGGTCTGATGACTTACTCCAGCGAGCTTCCTGATGTGGAATTCACCGGAGCAAATAAGAACGTGAGGATCAAGGACATAAATGCTGTAATGAAAGTCCTTCGGGAGAACAATATATATTCGATAGCTCGAATTGTTACCTTCAAGGATAGAAGAGCCGGCGACAAATACGCCAATCTGGCTGTGAAAAACACCAGCGGAGGAATATGGAGAGACAGGCACGGAATGTCATGGCTGAATCCTTACAATAGTGAATCCTGGGATTATATTGTCGACATTGCAGAAGAAGCTGCGACAAAAGGCTTTAATGAGGTACAGTTTGATTACGTCAGGTTTCCTACCGATGGGAACACAAAAATAATAGACTATGGCGCCAGTGCTGCGGGAAAGTCCAAGGCAGAGGCTATTGCGGAATTCCTTGCTTATGGAAGGGATAGACTTAGTAAAAGGGGAGTAGTAGTTTCAGCTGATGTTTTTGGACTTGTGACAACTGCTACAGATGATATGCGAATTGGTCAGCATCTTGAGTCAATTGCGAAGAGTGTTGATGTAATATGCCCGATGGTTTATCCGTCTCACTATGGCAAAGGGAGCTATGGAGTAGCAGAGCCGGACTTTGAGCCTTATAAGATAGTGAACCGTAGTATGTCGGTTGCACAGGGAAGAGTAGATGCCATAAAGGATGTGAGCAAAAAAGCGGTGCTAAGGCCATGGCTTCAAGACTTCACAGCCTCGTATCTCCCCAAATATCAACGGTATGGCGCTGCTGAAGTAAGAGCACAGATAAAAGCCACATATGATGCAGGTGCTGAGGAATGGCTGCTGTGGAATGCAGGCAACAAATTTACTGCAGGGGCATTGAACAAAGAATAGTATAATTAAATAAATAAAGGCTATATCAGATATTAGCATTTGATATAGCCTTTTGTCGAAAAAATGACGATAAATATATTGAATAAGAATAGTATTATATTTTACCATATGATACAATATATAGTGCAAAGGGATACAGCAACATACAAAATATGGTTTGGAGGCGCTGATTAGCTATGTTAACAAGCAACGCAATTAAAGTATTAGAAAAACGTTATCTGATAAAAGATGAAAATGGAAAAACAATTGAAACTCCTGAGCAGATGTTCAGAAGAGTTGCAAGTACTATAGCAGCTGCAGATAGTTTATACGACAAATCAGCTGACACTAAAGCAACTGAAGAAAAGTTTTACAAGCTGATGAGCAATCTTGAATTTGTACCTAATTCCCCGACATTGATGAATGCGGGCAGAGAGCTTGGACAGCTGTCTGCGTGCTTTGTGCTTCCGGTTGAGGATTCTATGGAGGGTATTTTTGATGCGATCAAGAATGCTGCAATGATACATAAAAGCGGCGGAGGAACTGGCTTCAGCTTCAGCCGACTAAGAAGCAAAGGTTCTACAGTAATGACAACCGGCGGTGTAGCATCAGGGCCTATAAGCTTCATGAAGGTTTTCAATGCCGCAACTGAAGCTGTGAAGCAGGGGGGAACCAGAAGAGGCGCCAATATGGGCATTCTTAGAGTGGATCACCCGGATATACTTGAATTTATACAGTGTAAGAAAGATAACAGCGATATAACTAATTTCAATATCAGTATTGCTATTACTGAGAAATTCATGGAAGCCGTAGAAAAAGGAGAAGACTATGAGCTTGTTGATCCTGGCACCAAGAAGGCTGTAGGCAAGCTGAATGCAAAAGAGGTCTATGACCTGGTAGTAGATATGGCTTGGAATAATGGTGAGCCGGGAATCATATTCCTGGACAGGATAAATAGAGATAATGTAGTTCCTAGGCTTGGAGAAATTGAGAGCACCAATCCTTGCATAACTGGCGATTCATGGGTTCTTACGCAGTCAGGGCCTATGCAGGTCAATGATATTTTAGGCGAGCAGGTACAGCTTGCATTAAATGGTTCATATGCCAGGTCGGATGATAAAGGTTTTTTCAGAACCGGTACAAAAAATATAATTAAAATATGTACAGACAGGGGTTATGAGCTAAAGCTTACGAAGGATCATTTAGTAAGAATAGCAACAGACATAACACGATTTAAGACTGATGAGGAATGGAAGGCAGCAGGGGATTTAAAGGCAGGAGATATAATCATCCTATCCAACAATAGAGGAATCAAATGGGAAGGAAAAGGAAATCTTGATGAAGGTTATCTATTAGGACTTCTGATAGGAGATGGAACCCTAAAGAAAGAAGGCGGCGTCATTTCCATATGGGGTAGTGACGAAGAGGCGGTATCCTTAATGAAAGCAGCAGGGGAAGCAGCTCATACATTACCACACCGTAGTGATTTTAAAGGCTTCCAGGCTATAATCAGTGACAGGGTAGAAAATAGGATGAAGCTTTCTGCACTTCGTGACCTTGCTGAGGCATATGGAGTTTTACCTGGCGATAAAAAGATTACTGAAGAAGTGGAAAAGGGAAGCTATGAATTCTACCAAGGATTTATAAGAGGAATGTTTGATACTGATGGGACAGTTGTAGGCACACAGGAAAAGGGCTTGTCTGTAAGGCTTTGGCAGAACGACCTGGGAACTCTTAAAGCTATACAGAGAATGCTTGGTAGAATGGGAATAGCATCTACTGTATATAACAATCGCAAAGCAGAGGGTACTAAGCCTATGCCAGATGGCAAGGGCGGTTTGAAGGATTATAATGTAAAGGCTGGTCATGAGCTTGTTGTTGCTCAGGACAATTTGCATGTTTTTTATGAGATTATAGGCTTTAGCAGCAGCAAGAAGCAAAATCGCTTGAAGAATGGATTGAGCAATTATAAACGTGCTTTGAATAGGGAACGCTTTGTTGCTACTGTTACAGAAGCTATCGAATTGGGAGAAGCTGAAGTGTTTGATGTTCAGATTCCAGGGGTAAATGCCTTTGATGCTAATGGGATATATATACATAACTGTGGTGAACAACCGCTGCTCCCATATGAGTCCTGCAACCTGGGCTCAATAAATCTGATGAGCTGTTTAAAAAAGAATAAATCCAAAGCTGAAATAGATTACGGAAAGCTAGGCAGTATTGTTGATGATTCAGTGCATTTTCTTGATAATGTAATAGATGTCAACAAGTATCCGCTTCCTATGGTCGATGAGATGACAAAGGGAACCAGGAAAATCGGTCTTGGCGTCATGGGCTTTGCTGATATGCTTATTGAACTTGGTGTTCCTTATAATTCAGAGGAAGCTGTCAAAACAGCAGAAGACATAATGAAATTCATAAACGATAGGTCAAAAGAAACCTCGATAAAGCTGGCCGAAAAGAGAGGAACCTTCACATACTACGATGATAGTGTATTTAAAGAAAAGGGCCTTGCAATAAGGAATGCAACAACTACAACCATAGCTCCCACCGGCACAATATCAATAATAGCCGGAGTTTCCAGCGGAATTGAGCCATTATTTGCACTTTCCTTTGTAAGGAATGTAATGGATAATGATGAACTTCCGGAGGTAAACCCTTTATTTGAAATCGTTGCCAAGGAAAGAGGCTTTTACAGCACTGAGCTGATGAAAGAAATAGCAGCTCATGGTACAATTCATGACATTAAAAGCATACCGGAGGATATAAGAAGGGTATTTGTAACTGCCCATGATATCGAACCGGAATGGCATATAAAGATACAGTCAGCCTTCCAAAGATATACGGATAATGCTGTATCCAAGACAGTTAACTTTTCAAATTCAGCCACCAAGGAAGATGTAAGCGGTGTTTACATGATGGCTTACAAGATGGGCTGTAAGGGTGTAACAATATACAGGGATGGCAGCCGTGAGTCCCAGGTATTGAATATAGGCTCAGTCAATAAAGAGAAGAAGGAAGAGGCAGCAGTGACTGCTCCGGCACCTGAATCACTTGTCCCGAGGACTAGACCTGAAGTGACAATTGGGGTGACCGAAAAAGTCAAGATAGGCTGTGGTAATCTATATATTACAGTAAACTCTGATGATAACGGAATCTGTGAGATATTCACAAACCTTGGAAGAGCAGGAGGTTGCCCAAGTCAGTCCGAAGCAACCAGCCGCCTTATCTCAATAGCCTTGAGGGCTGGGGTGGATATTAACGAGATAATAGAACAGCTCAGAGGTATCAGATGCCATTCTACATTGAGACAGAAGGATCTTAAAGTGCTATCCTGCCCCGATGCAATAGGCAGAGCCCTTGAGAAGTATATGAAGTTCAATATGGAGCATAAGGATATTAAGACGATGGATGAGCTTGCAGTGGAGATTGAGGAGAGAGGAAGCTGCATAGGCAACTGTTCCCTCTGCGCAACACAGTGTCAGGCATCTGCTACTGCGGAAGACGAATTATCCTACAGCGCATTCCAGAGCTCCAACAACAAGCTGAAGAACTGCCCAGAGTGCGGCAGCCCAATACAGCACGAAGGCGGCTGCGTGATTTGTAGGAACTGCGGTTATTCGAAATGTAACTAATACCTTAACATATTGCATATCTTATAAAGCATTGGTATTGCTGGATTTCTGAAAAAAATATTAAAATAATTGCATTAAATGCGAGATAATTGAATCTAATGCAATAGAACTTTACTTATGACTAAAAGATAAGAGTAGAATATTGTTATATTCTACTCTTTATTATTAGCTGTTCTTTTTCATATACAGTTAGCTTTTTTATTGATTTTTCCCGTTTAATTGCAGTTGATCTATCAGTATATAGTTCAGTATAGACTAGTTCAACTGGAGTACGGCTAGATGTGTATTTACAACCTACACCTTTCTGATGATTTTTATAACGCAACTCAATATTCTTGGTAGAGCCTGTGTAATAGCTTCCATCATTACACCTTAAAATATAAACAGTGAATGTTCCTTTTTGCGGGGATTCACTACTTTGTGTGTTGCTGCTATATGAACAGCTTTCTACTAGCATATTTGAGCAAGTGTCACTGGCAATCGTAGAATTACTAATATTTAGTGCATTGTAGTATTGAATCACGGTACTTATACCAAGACCTAATCCTTGAATTATAACTGATGGTTGTGTGTTTGCATTTAATAAATAGTTTTTCATTGCATACGAAAAACCTTTCTTTACATTTAAATTATGTTTCTTGAGTATGCAACTAACTGATGCAGGATCGATAGGCTTATTGTGTATACCACCAGGTAACAGCCAGTCATTATCACCTCCCAAGGCTAGTTTGCAATTCCTTTCAAATTGTAAATACTCATCAACTATATTTGCAATAAAAGGATGTAAGGTAATCCAAACATTACGGACATATAAGGAGCCTTCACAATTTAATCTTTTGTAATCTGATAATTTAAGGTTTATCACTTCATAAGGCCTAACCCCATATAGTAGGAGCAATAAGCATATCATTTTTTCCTTGTTAGGTGTTGATGGTAAAGATAGTGATTCAAGTGAGGTGTAGTAGTCCAGTTCAAGAATACTAGTACTTGAATCTACTGGAGTCTTAATATCTTTAAGCTTTTTAAACAATCTAATATTATGATTTAACCATATTATAAATTGATTGATTCCACATAAACAATGTTTGTTCTGGAGTAGAAATTCACTAATCAGCACATTGTTGACTTCACTAATATTCATTATATGTCCTTCTAAATACCTAATTAGAGCGCTAGTATTTCTGCAATAATTAAAACATGTCTTTAAAGTAAACTTGTTCGCATAACCATGCTCTTTGTATCTTTTATGTGTTACATATAGAAAATTGGAATATTCTATGAATACCTCTGATAGACTATTGTTTATGAGTTCTTTAGATAATTTATTTAAATACCTTTGGAATTTTATACTATCAATTAAAGGGGTAATAATGTTTTTACTTGTTAGGAAATTTATTAATGTTGAATAGTGACTAATGCTCATTTCATTAATCAAGTTTTCAATTGAATCAAACGTGATATCATGAATCTCAGTACCTAAATTATCTAAAGTTAAGAAAATATATATGTGATTTAGAATGATAATATAAGCTGAAAATGATGTTCGGTATTTAAGCAATGTTATGAGATATTCGCTCAATAGATTTCTATAATTATTATCTTTTAATATCACTGTTGTATTTTCTACAATTTCGACACTCTTTTTTTTATACCAACAGTTACTACAGAGTTGTTCGCTATGATAAAAATACTTTGTAATATTACCGCATTCACGGCATTTACCCTCCAACTTTCGATAACAGTTATGGCAAATGCTTTCGTTATTATCAGTTCTTGCAGCATATCCTTCCTTGTGACAGATTGAGCAGATTTTTTTTGGCAAGTACAATCTGTCATAACAGCTTTGACAAATATCACTTCCATTTATTTGTTTTCTAATGATACCTTTAGATCCACAGATTGTACATACCCTTTTAGGACGATAATAGCTATGATAGCAAGCATCGCATATCATCTTTTCACCATCGATTTTAGATATTCGTGTAAAATTGCCACATATAGCGCAGATATACTTAGGACGATATTTTATATTATAGCAGGAAGGACATATACTCTTACCATCAATTAGTAGTGCAGTACGGCCGACTATTCCGCACTCTGAGCAGACTCTTTCAACATGATAATACTTAGCATAGCATTTGTAACATATGTAATCCTTTCCTATACGCTTTGCACTTCTTGATTCTTCATTACAAATAAGGCAAATATGTGTTGGAGCATAATATGTTCTATAACATTTTTGACATACGCTATTCTCATTAATTTTCTTTACGATATGCCCATAACTTCCACACAATGAACAATTCATTTTAGGTCTAAAAAATAAGTTATAGCATTTCGTACAATAATATTTATCATCAACTATCTTACGTACTATAGATAACTTTCCGCAATTACTACAAATTTTTTGAGGTCTATACTTCTTTTCATAACAATGACTACAAACCAATGTATTATTAGCAATTATCTTCCATATAATTGCTATATTTCCGCAGATACTACATTGTTTCTGTGGTTGAAAATATTTTCTGTAACAACTATAGCATATCTTCCCTTCATCAGAGTTCTTTGCAATGAAATCTGTAGCACCACATAAAATACACATAGCTTTTGGCCTGAAGTATTTATTATAACATGAAGAACAAACATCTTTATCATCAACCTGCATGGATATTTTTTTGAACTCATTACAAACATTACACTGTCTTCTCGGTCTATATAACTTGTTATAACATGAATTACATAGCGAGTCTGTACCATTTTTTTTCTTAATTATTGATAGCTCTCCGCATACTGAGCAGCATTGTTTTGGCCTGTAATATTTATCATAACAACTATGACAAATATTTTTTTCTCCTTCCACTTTCTGAACAGTCCTAAAATTTCCACAAACACTACAGGTTTTTTTAGGCTGGTAATACTCAGAATAACACTTTTTACATACGTACTCGTTTTCTTTTACTTTCTTATATGGTTTAGAGAGATTTTTGCATAAGGCACAGTATGAAGATTTATTATTCAAATCTTCAGTTGAGTTCAATTTATCCATTAACACTCTGTACTTCCTTTAATAAAGTTGTAATACTTAACGGCAGTAATAGCTTGTATTTTAAAAAGCTTCATTAATAATGAAGGTTGGAATATACCATTAGTCATAGCATTATTTATTGCGGTATAACGTAGTTGTGTAGCAGTTACACTAAATCTTTTTAAAATCTTATGAACTGCTGTAATTGATAATGCCTGATTATAATATCTACCAGGGAATAGAATACCGAATTCATTTTTTATAGAGGATAAATATTCTTGTATTATTGGTGATACTACTGCCGGGAGTCTGTGGGCTACGTCATTATAATCAAAAATAAGATAATTATTTTTCTCATTTATATGAAATTGCGATTTTTTTACTAGTTTTAGCTCTTCAACCCTTATACCATAGATTTGCATTAATAGTACTAAAGTTTTATCTCTCAATGATATTGAACTATCTTCTAAGCATCTTTTCAATATTCTTATCTGGATTAACTCGTCTACTCCTAAAGGGAAATTAGATCTATTATACAATCTATTTATTGTAAGCTTTCTGAAGACTAATCTATCGTCATTTAAAAACCTTATAAAGTGGGATAAATTGTTTCTTTCATAAGGTTTAATTCCTAAGTATGCCTCTACAATATTGTTATCCATTTGTCGAAAGCTCTTAATGTCTTTTAATTTGCTAACTGTCATCGAGAATCTTATACATGATTGAAAGTAAAGGTAACATGTATAATAGCTAAATCGGGTGTCTTTGCCAGACCAACCTTTTTCGGAATAGGCTTTAACCAACTTATTCAAATGTTCTTTATAAAGAAGTAAAACTTGTGTTAATTCATGCGGTAAATCATTTATTGACTTTGCTAAACCTTCAAATAGTTTAATATTAATATCAAAATTATCAATCATACTTTTATCAAGCATAAATAAAGACAAATCATGTAACATCATTTTGCTCTCAGAGAATTTATTTAGTAAAGAAAGAAAATCAGCATTTATAAGAGAAAGTTTATTGTTTCTATATGTACTTTCCAAGCAATCGAGCATACTTAAGTTAGGGATGATTAAACGAAAAACAGATTCTGGTTTCTTTTTAAACATCATATCGTTTAAATACTCATTAAAGATTTTTTGAAAAGAATCATGCCATAGCCTATTATTAATGAGTAAAGCAATTTTCATTTTATAATAACAATCTCTACAATATGGTAAACCTTTAATATGGGAATGAATTTGGTTTTGCATGTTATTGCATAGAGTGCATATATTTGATTTTAATTTAAAACAATTTGAGCAGATTACTGAACCATCATTATAAATTCTTTGTACGTTGTTAATTTTGCCACATACAGAGCAAACATACTCTCTTGTGTTTATATCAATTAGGTTAACTTGATTTAGTCTGTTTTTTTCATAACACCTTGCACAAATATTCTCATGATTATGTTTATAGAGTGATTTGATATTCCTACCGCACAATGAACACTGGTTTGTTGGAGAATAGCATTTAATGCATATTTTATTTTCTTCATTATTAATCGCCAAAATCTCTAATTTGCCACATATTTCACATAAATATTTAGTTCTATAATATTTGTTGTAACAGCTCACACAAATATAATCTGAAGTATTAGTTCTTAATGCAGAGTGCGAATTCTTATTGCATATTACACAATTGTTTTTTGGGCGTTCATAACAACTTTTACAAATTGGGCTGCCATTTAGTCTTTTATGTACTCTTGCAATAACCCCACACTGTAAGCACGGCTCATTTGGATACTTATGGAGTAATTGATAACAATATGTACATAACCCTTTAGCTTTATGTTTGTGATCTGCAGTACCACAATTAATGCAACTAATATAATTCTTTGACCAATTAATTAGATCAGCCATTTACTTTATTACTCCACCTTTAGGTCCTAATATGCTTGCGGGGATATTGATAAAGTCAGATGTTTTTTTAGGTTTTGGGCCTGGCTTTATACCAAGGTTTTCACCAGACACTTTTACCAGACTTTCTATGGTAATGTTAGAAGGAGTGTGTACCATTATTTCAGATGAAGAACATTCAAGAATATCACATAATGCATCTAGAACTTGTGTGTTAATTCTATCTGGCATTTTTTCAACTATTCTACTCACCATCGAAACAGATATATTTATTCCATACGCGTTTAAAAGCTTTGTTAAGTCAGTACATTTCCATATGCCCTTCTGAGCCATTCGTTCTTTTAACTTCCATTTAAAACTCAACTGTTTCACCTCCATTCAGTTTTTAATACAAGTAATCATATAAATGATTATTTACTAAACTTGTTCCACTTTGTTTATATATAAATGTAAGAGATATATCTTTAAGTCTTAATAGATCAGCAATATATAACTGACGGAATATATATAATGAGAATAATTTATCTTTGTCGGACAAGTACGAATTATAGTATTTTAACCTATGATTCAAATAGCATTTTGATATTGGTTTGTTTGTTTCTGTGGTGAAAATGAAGTTACTAGGATTATTTACTTTAGATATATTCCTCTTTAAGAACATTTCTATTTCCGCAAAAGCATCAATAAATATAGGATATATTATTCTATTTCTTCCACATTCATTAATGAGGATACATTTAAATAGTTGTTCATTACTATTAATATCTATGTCTTCATACTTCAACATCAAAAGTTCATTTGGGCTAAGGCCATATGAATACATAATTTGAAAAGCTACTTTATCTCTATTTATAACATCAGGTATGGTTGAATTATGTGCATATTTCCCCTTTAATTCTTCAAGTATACCCCAAAAAGATTTTAATTGATTGAAAGAATACCGGTCAAATTGCTCATGGTATATCATGTTAGATATTCCCCTTTTCCAGAAGTTTAGATATTTGTTTTTCGGTAACTTTATTTAATTGGTTTCTAATAAATATATCCGATAAATGAGTATACAGCTGTGTGGTTGCTAGATAACTATGACCAACTTGTTCTTGTATAAAACGAGGGCTAACATATGCATTCTCAGATAAATGGCTTATATAACTATGCCTAAGACAGTGCGTAGAATAGTTGTTATTAGGTAATCCAGCGGATCTCAAGTATTCTTTAAAATTCCTAGTGATTGATTTTGGGCTTAGTCTTACACCTCTTTCAGATACAAATAGGTTATTAGAGTCATCAAAGCCGAATTGTGGTCTTACATTTTCGAAGTACCATTTCAAGCATTGAACTGCTTCATCTGAAATTGTCCATACTATTCGTCTCTTTGGTGGGCTACCACTGCTTGACTTACCATATCTAACAACAATTCCCCCGAACTCTCCCCAAATTGGTTTATTTGGATTATTAGTAAAATCTGTAGTATCTAACATTGAAGTTTCATTTGCGCGTAATCCATAATTATATATAGTCATATACAAAGCTTTGTCTCTTTGAAGTATCTTAAGACTCTTTGTCTTATTTATGAAAGCAAGATAAATTTGTTCATCAAAGTAACTCCACAGAATCTTGATTTGATCCTTGGTGAATGCTGTGCGCTTTTCTTTATTTTCATCTTCCACCTTATGGGGTATAAGATTGACAGCTGAACAAATTTGAACAGGTTTTTTACCGAAATTTTTAATACATAATTCATTGAACATAGTAGAGTCAATAATATATGCTTGGAATCTAGCAATTATACGTTGCTTATGCCGCTGTGTTGCCTCGCAATTCTTTTTAATACTATAAAGATAAGCAGACCAGTCTTCAAAATCATCGGAACTCCATTCCCAAGGATATAGGCTTGTGTACTCAAAAAAATTATTTATAACGCAGATCTCATTACTATAAGTACTGGGTTTTAATGCTCTGGACATCATTCTGTTTTTATAGCCTTGTAGCATTTGCTCATATATAGTTTCCTCCAAATACTTAGCTTGACTATCAATAGTATTCATCGCAGCTTCAGTATTTGATATAATTCTAAATCTATTTTTCTTTTCTATACTCATAGGATCACCTTATCATCAAAGTATAATGAATTGCATCTAATGCAACTAATCATATTTATTTCCAATAATGATTGATTTATACAGTCAATACATAGCATTTTAGAAATAAAGTGTAAACTAGAGCATTCTTATCATAGATAGCTGCAATGTTTTATTATAAAGGCTTATCGCGAATATTATTAAGATTATTTGAAAAAGTCTAATTGCATAAGTAGTTTACTATATAATTTAATAGAGCTAGAAGAGTAGAAATGAGGTGAGAAAATGGATTGGAAAGTATTTAGGGAGCAATTAGTATCTAATTCAGAAGTAAAGGAGGAATTAGACAATAATAGTTTGTTGTATGAGATTGTATATCAAATCATCCAATCAAGAATCGAAAAAAATATGACACAATCAGAATTAGCAAATACCTTAGGGGTTGAAGTATCCGCAATAGTTGAGTTAGAGTCTGGTGATAGTTATCCTAATATTGAGTTTCTTAGGCAAGTTGCAAAGGTACTTCACAAGAAGCTCAATATTACATTAACTACTATATAAACTACATTTCAAAGAATACAATGGGTATGTTTGTAAAAGATAGGCATTCGGTGATGCCTATCTTTTGTTTTAGATAAGTGTTTTTTTAGTCACAAATATTATGAATTTCAATTAAGTTCTGTACTTAGCGCTATATGCTTCAGAAATATGTGCATAGCTCTCCCCAATATACCATAAAGATGAACTAAATATATGGAATATTATGTTTATTAAGGAGGTATATGTAACTTAATGTAGAAATATGATATGTAGTATATTGTTAGAAATATTCATTGCTCTTCAAATGGAGGTATATTATGACTGATAAGGTTGCCAGAAGAGAAAGATATAGCGCTGATGAAAAAAATGAAATAGTTGAATATGTAAAAGGAGCATTACAGAGTGGGCAGAAGAAGAGACAATTAGCAGAACAATATGGAGTTAACGTTAATACAATCAACACATGGTTAAAACTGTATGAGCAAAATGGAGTATTTGTTGATGATGGTAGTTTTGATGCAACACCAAGTTGGAGTGGATACCAATATCAAGGGAAAGTTGCTCTTTATGTAATATTAAAAATCATTAATGGAAGATATCCATTGGTGAACTCTTGTGATATATGCAAAATAGTATTAGAAGACATTGAGGACTTTGTAATTAAGAATAGATATGATGATAATATTGTTTATTCAATACACCAGGTCAAAGCGCATAAATCAAAACTACCGTCACATTATCACAACGCTATATCAAAAGTCGTTAATAACATTAGCATACATAACCCACAAAAAGGATTTCTACATATAATAAACTCTGTACAGTTTGATAAACATGATAAAGATAAAATAAAAATGATGTTGAAATTAAATGAAATTGACTTTGAACGATACTACAAATTATTTTCTGTCTTTGAATATAATACTGATAGCTCAATAAAAGATCATTGTTTCATAGATGAAATTGAGGCAATGATAATTAAAGAAATTGACCAATATGCTGACAAAAGGGGTATTACTTGTGACTCTGATGTAGTTTATCTATATCTCTTAGACTTTATCGATAAACACATATGCAAGAGACATAAATGCATAATTGAAGAGCTAGACAGTGTTGAGGCCATTACTACATGCGATATTTGTAATACTATTACTAGAGTTAAAGAAAATAATTTTAAAAAGGACAATATATATTGGATAAGTCATTTAAAGCAATATTTTCATTTGAAATGTATTGAGCATATCAATAACTACATAGATTTGATAAATAGTAATGACCCTGATATTATGCTTGAGAGAAAAAAGCTCGAAGAGGAAATAGAATCACTAGAATATTTCATTGATAGTATACAGCATAACTTATCGGATGCTGAGTTTGTTTACTTATGTCGCACACTCACACCACATGTTATTATTAATAACAGTATTTTAGATGAGCGATCATTTAAAGAATTAATTAACTGTAATGGTTTAAAAGATGTTTTTTTGTATTTAGTTCAGAAGTTTCTAGGTAGGAAATATATATATGAGGGACAAGCTATATTTAAGGTACATGGTAAACATTATTTAATAACTACTATTGATAGGTCTGTAGACAGCGAAGTGGAAAAGGTAGTAAAACAAGAAATTGCTATGAACATTCTTAATAATAGTATAAATCTAGATAAGTTATATGAAATAGATTCTATAATAACTCATCATATAAGTATGAGTTCAATTGGTGATTATGCCCATAAGTTTAATGACATAAGTGAAATAGTCAGCGTAATACCAGAAGAGGAAGCAGAGCGAGAAAAGTATGAATCACGAATTATGGAAACACAGAAGATTAGAGTAATAGATTTAAATACCGCAAAAAAGGAGTTGCTACAGTGAAGGATTTAATTACTAATATATTCGACGAAAATGGATTTGTATTAAAGTTTAATGGAATAGTACATGAAAGACCTATATGCCTTTTTTCTAGTGATTCTAAGAGGAATATTAAAACGGCACATTATTTAGTTATATTCATTGATGATATAAACAATTTAACTAGAAACGATATAAGAAAAGAATTAACACAAGATTTTTATAGAATTGAAGGTAGCATTGATACTACAAAAGAAATGAATAAGAATATATATATCCTGGTATGTGCAAAAGCATTAGATCTGGAAAGGGATATAAAGCTGAACGATAGTATAAAAAAAGCAATTTTCGATATTGAGGAAGATCCATATTCATTCAAAAAGTATGTTTTACCATACACAGATAAGGGTGTAAAAGATCTACAAGAAGAAATAGCGAAAGATAATTATAGTATTAATGATACTCTTTATAGGTTGATAAACAATTCAAGTGAATTTATGAAATTCAAAAAAAACATATATGAATCAACGGCATATGAATTAGCTATGAAACTCTTTATCAAGCTACCATATATGAAGTTTGATGTTATAAAAAAAGAGATGAATGATCTATCTGAAAATATAAGTTTAGGGATCGCTCAGATAGGTAATGAAGAAAGGTTATTAGTAAACCAAATAACCCAATATAGTTTAGAGAGTATAAAGACACAATCTCGCCTAAGTGATGAAGATATTCTTAAAATGATAGGGGTGAGCAAATGAGTGGGTATCGTGTAAACAAAGTATATATAGAGAATTTTAAACTGATTGATAAAGTAGAAATTGACTTTGAAAAATCAGATTTGATTGTATTTGATGGACCTAACGGGTATGGGAAAACAACCACTTTTGATGCAATTGAGCTAGCTCTAACAGGCTGTATAAAAAGGATTGAAAGCAACTGTGTTATTAATAAAACTAAAGGGTTTGAACATTTTCTATTTCATAAGGATGAAAATAAAGCAATTATTATACAGGTAGAGCTTGTATCTGATAATGATAGAATATCAATTGTAAAACGATTTGATCCTCAAAAAGTAAATCAGTCTATGGAGAAACGACCGGATTACTGGGATGGATTTGATACATATTTAATGAAAGATTATATAAACCCAGATGATATCACAGAGAAGCTAAAAGGCTTACAAACGGTAGACAGACAAAGTGTCAGTGGCTTTTTTCATAAGAACCTAAATCGTTATTATGACCTATTTTACTATATGCAACAAGAAGATCATACTAGTTTTTTAAGAATGGAAGAAAAAGAAAGGCATGAAAGAATTGAGGATTTGTTTGATACAGACAAAGAATTGGAAGAAAAAGAAAAGGTTGATGAATTTAAAAGACGCTTAGAAAAGATTAGAGATGGTATTCAGCAAGAAGTTAATGAACTTGCTACCAAGCTAAATGAGATTGAAAGCCCAAGTATTAATGCTTTAGAAAGCAATTTAAGATATGTCAATATTTTAAAGGAACTAGATGTTATTCAGGAATGGGATAAAGAAGATTTTATTCTATCAAAAGAGAATAAAGAGAAGATTGAGAAAAGCTTAAGTGATTTAGAAAGGTTTATTGAGTATTCAAGTAGTTATCTAAATTCGCAATTTAATAAAAATTTAAATGTTTTTATTAATGATGAAAAACTAATTAGAGAAGCAATAATTATTGGTAATTGGATAAATAGTTTTGATGATATTGATAATATACACTCAACACAAATGACTTTAAAAAAATATAGTGAAAATTTAAAAATCGAAAACATAAGAACAAGCATTAAAGATAGTGACATAGATAAGCTTGAGCAGCTTGTAGGTGGAGAAACTGACTATGGATTAATTAAATCATCGATGCAAGGCTTAAGAAGTAGAGAAGAATACTCGAGTTCAATCTCTAGAACAATTGATGAGCTAAATAAAGCAAGAGAGGCTATTACGGATAAATTTAATAAAGTTGCAGGTTTAGTAGATATTAAAAAGTCGCAATGTCCACTGTGCGGATATGATTGGAATGGACATAGTAAGCTGCTAGAACAAATTACCAAGGAGACATCTATCTTGGTTGGGTATCTAGATAATAATATGAAATCTATTGAAAGTGACTTGAAGAACTTATATGAAACTCATGTTATTAAATTAATTGGAAAAGTTAACGAGAAAGTTGTTTCGTTGGGCGAACCTATAAATATAGACTTTTATAACCAAGTTAAGACGACTTATAAGAGTAAGGATTTAATAAATCAATTCCTTAATTGGTGTTTGGAGAATAAGATAAAGGTTAATGAGTATTTGAACGAGAAGCAAGAGAAGAAAGATGTTTCGGCTATAGATATATTATCCTTTAAGAACTATCTGAAAGGTTTTTATAAAGATATTGATAAAAATTATGATATGTTAGATGAAAGGACTAGCTTTGATACCATATTCAATAGTATCTTTAAAGGTAATAAACAGAATATTACTAAACTAAGATTAGATAAAGTGGGAGAAAAGAAAGGGTATTTGCTTTATAAATACTTTTCATCTAATGAGGAGAAAAGGAAAAGGATAACAGAAGAAATTTCATGTATGAAAAGCAAACTAGATGCTATTGAAAAATGGATTGGTAACAAAGGAATGAAGGCAAAGGAAAAAAGTCAGAGACCTATATACAAAATTACCTCAATATATGAGACAGAAATATCAAAACATTGGAGAAAGCTAGTTACTGATGTTGAAATACCATTTTACATATACAGTGGGAAAGTTATACAGACTTATCAACGCGGTAGTGGAATTTTTTTGCAGGATCCTAAGTCAAATAAATCAGATGCTTTAAGGTTCCTTTCTGATATAGATAATGATCATGATATCGTACATTCAATGAGTTCAGGACAACTCTCGGCTATGATCATTGCATGGGTGTTAACTCTAAATAAAGTATATGGGAGGAGCTCTGGCGAAGATAGCTTAAGTATTTTATTGATTGATGATCCCGTGCAGACGATGGATGAGATAAACATGGCTTCGTTAGTAGAACTTTTGAGGAACGATTTTTCAGATAGGCAACTTATAATTTCAACACATGAAGATAATTTCTCTAGATATATTCGATACAAATTTCTGAAGTATAATCTTAAAGAGAAACGAATCAATGTAAAAGATATGCTCAATAGTTAGGCGATATATAATATTTACATATACTAATGAGGTTGTACCGTAGGGAATGGTTTTAACCATTCCGTTATCAAAAACCACTGATAGATTTTGATAAATTGTTTAAATTATTATATTATTTCTGGATTACGATTGATTCGATATTTTCGACTGTTTTCAGAACGGATATGAACGGTTCCTTACAATTTCGTAGCATAGAAAGTTAGTGAAGGCCAGGCATTCAACAAATGCCTAGCTTTTCTCTTTTGAAAGAGTTAAGCCATTACAGTAAATATGTTCTTATCTTCAGTACATGGTACTCAAAGCTTACAAATCAAAGGAAAGGTTAACGTAATTTTGAATTAGCAGAGTATATATAATTGCAAAAACTATATACTCAAAGTGAAATATTTGGAAATTATGGTATAATTAAATAAAATTATGTTTCCCCAAAATGATTTTTGTAGTAAGAAATGTACTTTTAACAATTATTCCATTTACAAGTTTATGTGAATGGGTAGAGAAACAATAAACATCTTAAATACAAACCCAACTCTCAAAGAAATATTTGTCAAAATGGGATAGATATGATGATTAATCAATTCCTTAGCGCGTAACTAAGCAGGGGGCTTCGCTTAAGGCGAATAATAGGAATTTAATCAGGAGACGCACGTTTACTTGTGTTCATGAAAAAATCAATATTTTAATAAAATTTTTTTGAATAACGAAAAGGAGTATATCATGGATATAATTGATTCAAGATTATACAAAGTACTTGTCGAAAGAGGAAGTGATTTTCAGGCGAGTATAAAAAGCATATTCAATTATGCAAAAGACTTATTACCACAAGTGATAAACATCTTTTCTAACTATACTCAGCATGATGTGGATCATTCAATTATGATCACAAACTATATGTATGATTTCATCGATGATATTACACAAATGAATGACTTGGAAATAACAATGATGATATATTCTGCATTATTGCATGATATTGGAATGGTAGTTACAGGCAAAGAGATTGAAAGGATTAAGCAAGGTGATTCCAATATTATTGAGTGCAAATATTCTGTAGTCCTGCATGCACTAAAAGACGATAAACTTGCCTTACAAGAATGCATTAGGCCTATCCATGCTAAGAGGTCTGCTTATCATATCGCGAATATGGATGAGCAGCAACAATCTTGGTTTTTACTTCCCAATAGTACTAGTATATATTTCTCTCAAGACATTCAAAAGATTTGTCAATCTCATAATGAATCATTTCAATGGTTGAAAACTGAACTAGATCAAGATAATTATAAAGGCAGTTATTCATATAATTCACAGTATATTGCATTATTGTTAAGATTGTCAGATTTGTTAGATATTGATGAAAATAGAACGCCTATGTATCTATATCGGTTAATTGATCCTGAAGGATATGGCGATTTGGAATGGCGTCAACATTTTATAATTGCAAATACACCTAAAATATATATAAATGAAATTACAAAGCAAAAAGTAATAAGGTTATATGGTGAAAGTACTGATCCCAAAGTGCATAGAAAACTATTAAAATACATTGATTATATTAATCAAGAATTGCTGGATGCAGTTAATTTGTCAGATACCTTTCAAGATAAAAAGTATGCTATTCAATTTAAAACAAATGTAGAAAATAAAATTCAAACTAAAACATTTACTTTTTCTGATTTTAGACTTGACTTGGATTATAATGCGGTAACTAAGTTATTGATGGGTGAACATATATATGGAGAAAAGAAATATGGGTTAAGAGAACTTGTGCAAAATTCAATAGATGCTTGTATGCTTATGAAAGAAGTAGCCCAAGAACAAAAGGATTATCAGTTTGAAAAGTATAAACCTTATATTAATATATGCTTTAATAGGGATAAAAAAGAGGTTATGATTACTGATAATGGTGTTGGCATGTCTTTGGATATTCTGAAAAAATATTTCTTAAATGTTGGAGTTTCTTATTATTCTTCAAACGAATACAAGTATAAAGGATATGTCTATAATCCAATCGGTAATTACGGAATAGGATTTCTTTCATGTTTTATGCTTTCAAGAAATGTCAATGTTCAATCTAAGCGGTATGATGATCATAAGCTTAATAAAATTGAACTTGAAATGAATAGTGAATATATTTGTCTGACACAAGAGCAAAGCACTAGAATGCAAGGAACAGATATAGTATTAGAATTGGAGCAGTTTGCAGAAGTCTTTCCGAGTGTAAATAAGACTAAAGAATTTATAGAACTTAATTTTGTTGATTGCAGTATACCAATAAAAATATTGAATTATGAAAATGGTAATACTACAGAGATTTTATGCCAATTAATTGGTCTAAAAGAAAATTCAGATACTATTGCAAGACTAGATAAATATCTAAATAATATTGAAGGGTATGTCGAGCTGAATTGTAAAGCTATTGGATGTGTAGGCACGTTAGAAGATCTGGAAGGTGATACAAGTTACATATATATAAGTGATGAAGTAGGGCTCGTTGAGGAATGTGAGATAGAGTTCAATATAAATGATTTCGTTCACGATGGTCAGATAGCTTATCTTAAAATACCTATCATTTCTGATGAATTGTCAGATAGATTTAATAATTATTTAGATGTTCTGGATTATTTTGATGAGGCTATAAACAAATTAAAAGATGTGGATTATTTAGAGATATTTTGTGCAGATGAAGATGAATTTGAAGAAGGAACAATGGGTAGCCCTAACGATTCAATAATTGGAGAATATCTTTTTAGAGATCTATGTAACGAGCATGGCCATTCTTCAAACTCACCAACTCGTACAGAAAAGGTTAGCCGATGTGTTATAGATGATAATATTGATAAAGTATTACCATACGAAAAGTCTAAAGGATTTGGTGAATATTCTTGGAATAGAACAGATAAGACATTTATAAAAAATGTTTTTGTCCCGGATTTTTCAATTTCGATGCCTAATATCGTTGATGGAATAGTCTTAAAATCAGCACTTTTTAACATTAAAAACAAAGCTATAATACCTAATGTATCAAGAAACAACGTGCAAAAACTTGATGCTGAAAAGTTTTCATACGCCGTTGGAAAGGCCACACATCTATGGGTTTTAGATAATGTAAAACTTAACTCAAGTGACAAAATCCTATTAAGAAAATTTATAGACAAGTGTTATTCCGAAACTAATGAATTTATAATATTATAACTACTTTAGCTTTAGCTATGGTAAAGAAGTATATGGTGTCAGGTACAGTACTTTCACATATAATCTGTATTTATTGTAGTCTATTGATTAAAACCATTAAACAAATAGAGGTGAAAATATGAAAAGCGAAATCAAAATAAATGATGAGGTTAAGATTATAATGACTAGAGATGAATTCGGATATGAAGATGTCTTGGAAACATTAGATGATGCTGAGTTTGTTAGGATTGTAACATACAATATTTCTAAAGAGAGCGACGATTTGATAAAAAAACTAGAAGCATTTCCTGTAGATAAAGATGTAATAATTATCACTAATATACCTGGTAGGTTTAAAACTTATACTAGTTCTTTTGCTCGAAAAAAAGCAAAAGATACAATAGATACATATATTGAACGTTTGAATCCTGAAAAGTATGATGCTGATATAAAGACTTTTTTTAATTTTGGAAACCACTCAAAGATTATTATGACAGATAAAGCAGCTTATATTGGATCTGCAAACTTTTCAGATGAAAGTAAGCATAATAATGAATGTGGAACAATAATAAAGGATAAAAGAGTGATAAAAGACATCAATGAAATATTTGTTCAAATGCAAATTGATGAAGCTGTGCCATATTACTCAAGTAAGTTCATGAAAACATACGTGATGATATCAAATCTGCTGACTCAAGCTGAAATATACTATGAAGAATTTCATTATAGCTTCTATGCAGATTCTGGACATCAACATCACGGCAGAGGAGATGAATATAGAGGATTTGATGCAGTTTTATCGCCAATTCTTGTTGAAAACTTAGAAAATCTTACATATAGCATAGAAGAAGTTGTAGAACATTTAAATGAAAATTATATTTATAATGATATATTTGAGGGGTTAGACCTAAAGATTTGTGAAGATATTAGAGAAAGAGTGGAACCTAATTCTAAGTTAGAGGAGTTCTCTAGATTTGATCCACAAAATAAAATACAGGAGCTGTTCGAAGAACATTTAATGGAAGGAAATTCTGAATCTGTAGATGATGCTGCACAGCAGGCTGTTAATGATGTTGGTGAAATAAATATGGAACTTGCAGAAGCAATTTATGAAGCTGCATTAGAATGTCATGAGAGGTTAAGAGCGTTATACGAGTTTTTACTTGACTTATTAAGGAAAGTTGAGACAAAGCGAAGTGTTAATTCAGCTTTAGATAATACTTAAGTAAAGGACAAGGCTAAAGTTAGAGGGAATTGCTATGGGCACTGTGCTTGCACGGTTTATGCGCTATATGGCTACGCGATTAATGTATCATTTCGCACTTGTAATATATTGAGTGTGTAAAGAAATAGGAGAGAAGAAAAGGCTAGCGGTAATGCAATAAACGCTTACTTGGTAAGTTCTGCAGAAAATAACTAACTGCCATCTCTGGTATTATAGACTATGCTTGAAAGGAAGAATTCTGTGAAGTGTATTTATTCTAATAGAGACATAGATGATAATAGCATAAGTAAAGAGCATATTATTCAAAATGCACTTGGAGGAATTTATGAATCAACAAGTATTTGTTGCTCAAGCTGCAATAATCTGGTTCAAAAATATATTGATAAGGATTTCTGTAAAATTTTCTCTACAGTATTAACTCAAATCCCGAATTTAAAAAAGACTAGTAGAACGGAATTACCGTCATGCGAGGGAATGGCAATGTGTCCAGATGGTAAAGTATATACTGTGACAATCAAAGGAAAAAAGGTCGTCGACTGCCTTCAATTGAAGAAGGAACTTAAAAGGAATTTAGCAAAATCAGAGTTGGAACAGTTGCATATTTTTTGCTATTATTTCAATTTGGGCAATGAAGAATTTATTAATGGTATTTGCAAAATTGCATTTAACTATGCAATTGATAAAGGAATTACCTATGATAAAATAAGTCACATACTTAGCGTTACAAAAGAGGGAGATAAGATTTCAAATATACAATTCAAAGCGCCGCTTATTCCATTTATTCCGTTAAATGCTTTCGACCACTTTTTGGAATTAGAAACAGAAACTGAGCTGTATCACAATTTGATACTATTTAGCTACGATGCATCGCTGTGTTGCTATATTGATTTATTTAATACATTTCAATTTTATGTTGTTCTCTGTGACGATTGGGAAGGCGATGATGTGTATGAGTCATATTTCCAATTAATTCAAAAAATTGATAGGACACTTCCAGAGTTTACGATAAACCGGAATAAACATATTATTAATATTGCAACTTTATATGGTATAGAACCTACCTATGATCTTAAAAAACTTTACAAAAATGTACAAACTGTTATAAATAAAGTGCCATATGAAAAAAACATGGGAGAATATCTGACTAGAAAACTCTCATGGCAATATCTAATATCGGATTGCAAAGAAAAGATATTGGATGATATGGCAAGCATGTTATTTTATTTTGACGAGGATGACATTCTTATACAAAATAGGTTTAGAAAATTCGTACCATATATTGATAATAAAACAAGAGAGTATAAATATTGCTTGTATCCAGATTGGATTGTAGTGCAGGTGCAAAGTGGACTGAATATCCGAGGATATAC
This sequence comes from Clostridia bacterium, assembly GCA_035628995.1. Lineage (NCBI taxonomy): Bacteria > Bacillati > Bacillota > Clostridia > Clostridia bacterium. Next base: position 24,068 of record DASPIR010000008.1, read on the forward strand.
TTTTGAAAAGTTTGAACGGTTAACAAAATATCTAATAAATATAAAAGAATAATAGATTAATATGGATGGTAACTGTTCAACGGCGTGATAATTAATACTCGTAAGTTGGGTGTCGACATCAAAAACACTTTTTCAATATTATAAAAGCAATGGAATAATAAAGTAGTACGCTGTACAATGAGTGACATTATCAATGTATAAGATGTATTACAGTCTTGGTACATTATTTAAGGAAGGATAAAAGAATGAATAACGAAGAATATATCAGAAAACATAAAGAATTAATTAGTAAAAATGAAGAAGAAATATCTGAGCTTGATAAAAGGATTAGTGATATAACGGATGAAATGAGTATCGAGTATTTTGAAAATGAGCAAGAAGCAGCTTATCAAGACTATATTAGTAATCCAGGAAATGAGTTAGAAATACTAACTGAAAAAAAAGTAGCAAAACAAATAGAAATAGAAAAGCATGAAGCTGAGATTGAAAAAGAAAACTATAAGGCTATATATGAAAAAGAAAAACACAAATATAAGAATGGTATAGTCGCCTCTGATAAATCAACACCAATCGATTTACTATCTAGAAGAACTTATTCAAAAACATTAGCTGAATACATTTCAAATATAAATACTGAAACTCCTTTTAATATAGGGGTATTCGGAAAATGGGGAGAGGGCAAATCCGCTTTTATTAATTTTATTGAGGAAGAATTATACTGCTTAAATTTGACTTCACAAAATGAGAATAATTATTACATACACCCAGTAAAATATGATGCTTCAGAATATAGTGAGCAGAATAAAATATGGGCATCTATATTAAAAATACTATTTGACAAGTTTGAAGAGGAAAAAGGTATTAAGGCAAAGTTCACTTTTTCTTTTCATCGTTTCATTAAGAGATTTAGAAAGAATCTATGGAAATATATTTCTATGAGCTTAACAATCATCATTTTATTTATTTGGGGGTATTATTTTTATAAAGATGCAAATAATTTGTCAGAATTGAAGAAAATGATAGTTTATAGCTCATTGGGAATTATCCCTTTAATAATGAGTATCACTAATGTTATAATTCCATTTATTAAAAACCAAATTAAATTTATTAAGCCCTTGTCTGATAGAGTAGTGGCTAATGTAGATTTGCCAAGTTACGATAACGAATTAGGAATAAGGGAGAATATTAAAGAAGATTTAAAAGATTTATTGCACGTATGGCTAAAGAATAATAAACAGGGCAATGTGAAAATAGCAGAACATACAAAGAAGCTGTTAAAGCCTTCGTTAAAGATGAATCAAAGAAGAGAAAGAATAGTGCTTTTCGTCGATGAATTAGATAGATGTTCCGAAAAAGGTATAATTGAATTTCTAGATGCACTTCAATTATTTTTAGGAGTTGAAGATTTAGTCATAATTTTATCAATAAATTATAACTCTATTTATCAAGCTTTAATAGAGAAATATGATTATTTAAAGGGGGAAAATATCTCAGATTCAGAAAAGATCAAGTTCTGCGCAGGTTATATTGAAAAATATATTACTATTCCAATTTATCTGCATTATGAGGGTGATTATAATGAATATATTTATAGGCTATTTGAAAAAGCAGAGAATAAACTTATTTTCAATGATAATTTAGCAAAAGAAGCAGCGATCACTAATGATGAGGCGGCAATATATAGCCTAAACATATCTGAAAAGAAGGTATTTAGTAGTGAAGAAAAAGAGCTATTTGATAATATTATTAAAAGAGTTAATAAAGTAAAGCATATTACTCCAAGAGAAGTAAAGAGAATATTTAACATTATTATTTTGTTAAAACAGGTGACAATGACCCTAAATGAAAAATCAAATAATAATGAGAAAATCAGATTTGAATATCTCTTGAGATGGTTTACTTTTTCATATTTCTGTCCTAGATCTTCATTCGCTTTACTAGAGTATATTAAAATCGCACATGAATCAAGAAAACTAAAAAGCATTATTCCTCATTTCAGATCAGAGGAACCTATAAAGCAATTATTAAGTGAGGAAATATATGCTGAGATGTTATTATCTTGTCTGGAAGAAATTAGGCCGAATCAATTGAAAATTTACATGAAAGTTTCTAGCTATTTCATACTTGATGAAAGAAATTTTAAGTTGTAGTGACGGTTAAGAACATAACTAAAGGTAATAAAAACTCTAATAGAAAAACATTATTAAATCGTAGAAAATCGACATATGAAATATTATAGAAGAATTAAACAGATAGCTAGTGCCATAATATATCAATGCGTACTCAGCTAGCTATATATAAAATAGCGGATTTACAGGGCACAGGACCAATATGTCCGTTTTCTTCAGCAATATGTCCGTATCCCAGTATTCCCTTGCATAATATTTAGAAAAGTGCATATACTAATAGGTTTAAAAAGATAGGCATTCACAATGTCTATCTTTTATTTTGGGTAAGTTTTTTTATTGGTCACATATATTGTGCATTTCAATTAAGTTCTTAAGTTCTGTACCTGGCACCATTATTATTAAATAATCGAAATAGGAAGGTTATTTTTAGGAAGGTTATTTTAATTTCCCGACAAAGAGTATTAAATGTTGGTAATTGTAATAAAATGTCGACAATTATTACTATTAATTACCCCAGACTTATATGATAATCAAATAGAGGGACAAGCATAAATCTCCAAATTCAGACAATGTCCCTCAATAATGTAATTAAGTGGGGGAATATTATGATTACTGATGTAAATACCGTAAATATCAAGAAACTCATAATGCATGTACTGGACAACCGGAAACACGAATTAACTCAAAGTGATGCAGTAATAGAATTAGATTCCGAAGACGAATTTATTGATTACATTACAAATCATATAAAAAAATCAGTGAAACATTCGAAAAGACTTGCAGCAAAATTCAGAAAACCTGAGGAAAACTTAGCTAAAGCGCAATTTGAAAAGGTATTTGAAAACAATTATAACTTCATTGCTGTTTCAAAAGAATTGGCAAGACTGTTATATATACCAATGAGTAGTAACACTACTATTAATCCGGCTGACCTTGTGATTTGCTTATACGAAAATGAGATGGATGAACAAATTGTATGCTTGCTGTTGCTTGATTATAAGAAAAACTATTTTCATAAAGAGATTACCCTGCCGGATGGTTCAAAAAAAGTTACTTATTCAGGGGATATCACCAGTTTTCCACCAACGGGATCTGGGTTGAAGAAATGCTGTTTTGTAAAAAAGTATGTCGAGGGTGACGTTTATGACTTGCTGGTGGTAGACAGGAAGCACAAGGAGAATGCTCCTTTAATTAAGGTCACACAGTTTTTTAGTATTGGGCTGCTTGATAGCGAGCCTGCGATGGATGATACAGAAAAAACAAGGCGATTCATAAATAAAACTGTACTGTGGGTACAAAAGCATGTGGCGGAGAAAGGATTGACTAAAGCCCAAGTACAACAGATTCGTCAACTGGAGTTAAGATGCCTTGACATTGTAGAGGATGAGACTTGTGTGAATCTGGATGAATTCATGGAAAAAGCCATAAAAGATGAGACACTGAAACGAGCATATAGGGAGTTCCTTGAGAATGAAGGGCTTATAGACATCGAAATTAACATTGATAAAAAATATGTAGAGGTTAATGTAAACCGTAAGAAGATAATAACCGACAATGGCATAGAGATTAAAATGCCACTTTCAGTATACAGGAATAAGCAAGTATTTATTCAGGACCCTATAGGGGATGGGAAATATGATTTCAGCATAAAAAATGTAGAAGTTAAGCACGAAAGCATAGAAAAATAGTTTGTATAATATTATATAAGGATGGGGGTGATGTGATGGATCGTATTAACGACTGGTGCAGCAAAATAACCTCAAATTATATCGTTAACTTTAAGGAAGATCATGAAAATGCAATTTTTTACGTTGAAGTACATAGTTTACATGAACAGCAAGAGAAATTGAGTAATGATATCAAGGATGCTTTTGAGATATTTGGTGAATCAATGAGTGTGCTTCCACTAGAGAGCGTCTATAACTTGAATATTAATAGCATAGATGATGTAGAACAGGGACTGAGCGATTTCATAGAAAATCTGGAGTGTAGTGGCTTTACAAGCTGCAAAGTGCAGGTTAGTATTTCTAAGAAAGAATTAGTGCGGAAATATATTACTATGGATATCAAGCAATCCTATTCGATAAAGCTATTTTTCAGATTTGAGAACTTTCTTGCACTTGTACAGAACCACGATTATTCTGTATTAGAAAGCTCACTATTCAGAAAAGATATAGTAACGGTTGTGCTGGTTATGGATAGAGTATTTTTAGAATGCTTCAGCAGTCATTTAGTCATAATCGGTAGGCAAAGTGTAGAATATATTAATTCGACTCTAGATAGATTGAGTAGCCCCTTTTCTGAGTTAAGCAGGAAAGACTGTAAAAACATCATCACAGAAAGGCATAATCATTGTAGTTGGATCAATGGACCGGAATATCTCACACCTAACTTCTTTTTCTTCCAGGATCTAAGTAATGCACCTGATGAACTAGGAAATATACTGTGCAGACAGTTTACAAATCTCACTATACCTTATCTGGCATGTAATACTAAGGTGGATGAAGACGGCAGCATAACTTGTATTTTTGAGGGATATAGAAAAATCAAAATCCAGCTAAGTCGGGAAGATAGGGTATTTGATTTATCAGCAGTTGAGGCGCTGTATAATCTGTATGAGTGGATATACTCAGAAAAAATAACAGACAAAATAGGCATATTCAGACACGTATTGACCTTATACCTTAAAGAAGATCCTAAACAGAATTACGGCTTGTTTTTGGATAAGATTCAGGAGGTTAACAGTTCAACACAGTCGAATTATCAGATATACCTTAAAGAAAAAGTGGATATCTGGTTCGAAGAACGAAGAAAGGTAGTGGACTTCTTTCAGACAAAGGTTAGTGAAATATCAGGTGAGATAACAAAGATAACAGAGCTTATGAGTAAGAACTTGCTAACACTGATAGCTGTTGTAATAGCTTCCATGGCATCTTATGTAACAAATGGGCAGAAAGCAGTAATTCAGATTGCTTTTCTTGCATTTATACTATTTCTTATAGTGGGAACAATTTATTTTGGAGTTTTGAGCCAAATAAGCAAAGGGTTATTAAAAAAGGATATTGAACGGTTCATAGAATATACTGGAACTATTCTGCTGAAGGATGAAATCAGCATGATAGAAGGGGAAAGCATTACAAAGAGAGAGGAGCTTTTTGATGGGTATTTTTTAGTCTCAATATTGATAAACATTGTAATTGTTTTTATACTAATTATTGCATTGCTTAACCTGGATGTGTGGATAAGCTACTTTGCTCCTGCAAAACAATAGATGTAAAACGACTTGATAAAAAATAGGTGCTAGGTGCAGAGGTTATTAGGTTATTATGCTAGTCAAATTCAAAAGCTAGTAGATTAAGTAACAGTTTGTCAACTTATCAACTTACATAGTCATAAAAGCAGAAGGGACGGTTTTTCTGATTTTCGTCTATTAAAGCCAATATCGGAATTTCTGAGGGTAATATGGAAGTATCCCAGTATTCCTGTATATTATTTAAATAACTGCATATACTATTAAGTTTGTGAAAGATAGGCATTATTCCTCATGAGCCTATCTTTTGTTTTGTTTACTACTGTAATAATATGGTATAATAATACAGGATGACTTTACTGTGCATTCATCTTTAGAGCTTCTTGAATTAATTAAAAAAACAGAAAGTGTGAGTTTAATGCGGCAAATTAACTATGGTGACATTAATCGAGTGTTGTTAAAATCAATTAATCTATATGAAGATGATAACAATAAAGTGTTTAGTTGGGAATTCATAGAAGAAGAATTGAGAATTGAGCTAAATCAAAACTCTAGGAATTATATACTTAGTCAATTATATGGTGTATTAAGTTATAGAAATAACAAGTATATAAGTAGAATATTTGAGAGATACAGTAGTAAGAAAAATTATGATGAAAATGGAAAGATAAAATCGAACACTTTTAATCTACTTGAAATATGGGAGAGATTAGCGGAAAGATTTTTATTAATAAAGGATAATCTATATATCGAAATATCAAAATTTGAAGAATGGAAAAAGTATTTTCATGCGCTAGACGAAGACTTAATTGTATTAAATTATTTAGTAAGACAAAAGTTTTTAAAAATAAAACCTGAAATGAAGCATGTATGTAATTATATCGCAGGAATGAAAACGTTTATAACTCCATATGAACCACAAGTTAAAAAAATACTCGAAAAAGGTATTGCTATTCAACATGTTCACCTTACAGGCAGTTATCCAGCACCTTACTATTGGGTGGCCGTAATGAATAATAGAATTAATAACAAAAATATTTTATACTTTAATAATTTTAATCAAGATATCAGATATAATAACACTGAAAATGCACCTCTACTATCTAATTTAATCGAAATTGCTAAAATAATTAGAGTTATTTTATTTGAGTACGCTAAAAGAGTTATAGAAGATAATTTTGAAATCAAAAAAAGTAGCAGCGATAGATTGATAGAGGATTTTATAGGCATCACTAAGATAATTGATAATGGAATGATAATTGCAGAAGATAGAATATTAGAAGTTAATAAAAAAATATATGATTATAAATATGAATTAACTGATTATGCTTTTAAAATAAACAAAATAGCTTTATCTGAAAAAAGTGAAATAACTGCAAAATCATTATTTGGAGAAAGATTACTAATTTTTTATGTTTTATATTTCATTAATAATAAACATCATAGAGATAATCAGGTTTTGTCTAAGCTTCTGTGGATATACATACAAGTGAAAAACTCATTTTTATGCAAAATCCAACAACAAGAAGGTATTTCTGGATTTGATTATTTTGAATATACTCTGAATACTATAACGTGGAAAGAAAATGGAAGTGAAATTATAAACTTCTGCAAAGAAATTGGAGAATATTTGCAGGAATCAAAATCCGTAGTTAGACAAGAGTTTATGATTGCACCGCAAGAGAATGAAGAAAAGTATAACGAAATTATTAGAATCATTGCCACAATAAAAAAGACAATGAATGAAAAGTTATTGCCAGATTTATTGGAACTATATAAAGAAGTTAAGGTAGGAGTAATTATTCATTTTATTAAAAACGAAGGAGATTACTTGCGAGAAAGGTTAAATAGCAGTGAAGACTCATATAAAATATATCATTATAGTAAAAGAGATGAAAATATAAAAAATTATAATACTTTAATAAAATATAAAATATCTGATTCAACAACTGAAAAGGATAAAGAACTTCCTATAGTTGCGATTGATACAGCTAATAGAGAATTGTATTGCCCACCGGAAGTGTTCGGAGAAATATATAAGAGAATTTTTGAAGAAAACTTTAAGATAGAAAAAGAATATCAGTTTAAAGGAAAAACATTTCATGTTGGAGAAGATTTTGTTTCATTAGGTACTGGTTTAAGAAGAATATTTGAGGCTATTTATTATTTAAGTATAAATTCTGGTGATAGACTTGGACACTGTATTGCTTTGGGAATAGATGTAGATTTATGGATACATAATAATCCAACGATAGAAATAAATTTAATTGATTTATTAGATGATTACATTTTTGAATGGTACTTAATAACCAAAGAGACTAATTGTGAGAACTATTCTAGAGTAAATTGGCTTGAACGAAAAATTTCTGAGTATTCAATTAAGATATTTGGTGCAGCAATAAAACCTGAAGTACTTGTTGATGCATGGCTAAAGAGGGGTAGTATAACAAAGAATGATGGCAACTCATATGGAGATGAGGAGTCTATTCCATATTGGATAACATTACAAGGGGAAATTATGCAAAAAGAAATACGAAAAGGTACACATAATGTTATTCCAACTTTGGAATTATTAGAAATTCTTGCACAAAAGAATAATATTGAGTATGATAAGTCTAAATTAAAACTACCCGCTAATGAAGCAGAGAGAGTATTACTTGAGTACTTATATGATAAACATACAATTGATAAGTTTATAGAAATCGATAATATTGATACATTAGAAGAAATTGAAAGCATTAAAAATGTCCAGGAAACATTAATTCGATTAATAAAGGGAAAAGGAATAACAATTGAATCTAATCCAACTTCTAACTGGCTTATTGGGGGATTTGAAAGAACTTCAGATATTCCAACTGTCCAATGGATTTTCAACAATTATGATTTATCTTTTACAATTAATATTGATGATCCTGCTGTCTTTGGTAATTCCATAGAAAATGAATATTATTTAGTATATTCAAATCTTATAAAGGGGACAGAAAAACATAAAGGTTTTTCTAGAATAAAAGCTCTTGAAATAACAAATGAATTAAGATGTAATGGAATTGAATCAAGTTTTGTATAAAACCAGTAAAGGTGGAAAGCCGTTGGCTTTGTTAGAATGTATGCTACTTTACATGATGCTCTTTGGATAAATATAACAGCATAAGATGTATAATTGATATATATTAATAAAAAAGAAAGCATATCGAATTATAAAAAGTGTTATCGACAGATATCAGGGTTCTACACAAAGTAATGAAATTGAATGGATTAGCACAGTACTTACATATTAAAGTATATTTATATGTGTTTTCTACAAATACTTGTATCAAAACCAATATCGGAGTTTTCGAGGGTAATATGGGAGTATCCCAGTATACCTGTATATTATTTAGAAAAGTGCATAAACTAATAGATTCTGAAGATGGGTATTTTGATATACCTATCTTTTATTTTGTATGTAGTCTATATTTTTGTGGAAGATGCTTCATAGCTGATAAGTTGACAGCCTGGCACATAACCTTTTATAAAGGTATTGACCTAATGCTTTCAGGCTTTAACTGATAGCAATGGCTTATTATAAATTGCCTTAATGATTTCCTCTACACCAAGAGTTTTGATGGAAATATCAGCTATTTCGCCTAAATTGCTTATATTGGAAACAAATGAATTAATGTCAATAATAGAATTATCAAGAAGCAGTTCGGCTTCATAATCCGACTGCCTGTTAAGAACTGATACACCACTGAGATTTATTTCGCCGATAGGCATTTTCATTTGAATCTGCACAGTCTTTTTATTGCCTAAATATTTTTTGAGGCTACCTATGGAGTCATCGTATACCTTCATGCCTTCGTTGATAATGATTATTCTTTCAGCCAGCTTTTCAATGTCTCCAACATCATGAGTTGTCAATATAAAGGTTGTTCCGTTTTTATTCATATCCAGAATGAATTCACGTACATGTTCTTTTGAAATAATATCAAGACCAATTGTAGGTTCATCTAAAAAAATAATTTTAGGATTATGTAACATAGCCATAATGAACTCACATTTCATTCTTTCACCCAAGGATAAGCTCCTCGTAGGCTTCTTTATAATTTCGCTGACTTCAAAAATATCAACCATTCTGGACAAATTGGTTTTATAGTCCTCGTTGGAAATGTTATAAATAGCCTTGTTCATTTCAAATGAATCAATTGGAGGTATGTCCCATACAAGCTGTGACTTTTGACCAAAAACTGCACTAATCTGTGTTACATATTTTGCCCGGTGCTTATATGGAATATAACCTAGGACATTTATTTCACCGGAACTTGGAAAAAGCACACCTGTCATCATTTTAATCAATGTGGATTTCCCGGCCCCGTTTTTTCCTAATAAGCCAGTTATCGTTCCTGGCTCTATTTCAAATGAAATATCCTTCACTGCATCTACTATTGCCTTATCTCTTATAAGCAACGATTTCATCATATCTGCAAAAGTGCTGCCCCGTTTGAAGGTAGTATACTGTTTGCAGATATTTTTTACAGAAATTATTGAATTCATAATCAACCTCCGTACCTTACATTTCAGAGTATACACCTGGATAATGCAAAAGATGTAATTCTTATGATTATCCTCCAGCGCTCTGATAACTTCTAATCATCCTGTTAAATATAACCATGCTGAATATAAAAAGTAAAATGCAAAAAAATATTGATGCATACATATCAGGAGTTGATTTTCCCAACAAAGCCGAAGCAGGGAAAAATCCCAGCATTGAAACAGGGACTATATAAGTTGTTATTGCCGGTAGTATATTTTTGTATATCGAAGTAGGATATCTGCCATAGGTTGTAATAGTATTATAAATTTCGAAAATTCTTCCATTGCCTACAAACTTAAATGTAGATGCTGCCATCAGGAGTATGAATGATAATTCTACTAATATGCCGGCCATAAGTAGGAATATAAACAGAACAATATTTATAAAATCAGGCTTGAAAAAGCATAATGAATAAATAAATACAAACAGACCGGAAATAAATGTTCCGATGTTGCTGATTTCGAAGGAACTGGCAATCGAATTAAACATGACTGAACCTGGTTTTAAAAGAAGCATGTCATATGTACCGTCTTTTACATGATCCATTGTAGTCCAGACGAAGTTATTTAGAAATGGTGCGCAAATACCTGTGCAAAGCATAAATACCGACTGAATCAATAATATTTCATTAAAGTTGTAACCTGGTATGCTTGCTCCATTTTTGTATGCGAGTATCATTACCAACGGTATAAGTAAATTATTTAAAAATGTTATTATAAGTGTGCTGAAAAAATTCAGTCTATAAGCAGCAATTGAAGAAATTGATATTTTTATACACTGTGTGTATATTTTAATACTATGCTTCATGTTCCCACCCCTGTAAAATGCTTTATGCCAGCACGATACAAAATTTCTGATGCAAAAAACATAATAATTACGTATAATGCTTGGATTGACAAAATTGCTGGAATAGAAAATTCCATGCCTGCCATATGTACGTTACCTGTATAAACCATTGAAGGTATATAGTAAATATACTGGAACGGCAAGAAAAACATGATTTTCTGAATTACAATGGGGAAAAAGGTAAGAGGTAGAAGAGCACCGGAAAAAAAGCTTGATAGTAGCCCATAAAACATGGATAATCCATTTACATCAGTAAACCAGAAGGCAAGCAGCCCTATACTATAATTAACATAAAAATTCATAAGAAAACATAGTATTATAGAAATTACAGCGTAAAGCAAATTGTATGGCATTATATTTATTTTAAAAATAAATATAAAAATCAGTAGAACAGGTATAAATTCGAAAATAATGCCTAAGGTTCTATGACCTATTTTTTGTGACAGAGCAAAAAATCTGTGATGAACAGGTCTTAACGCAAATGTCAGGTATTTTCCTGTCCTGATTAACATTTGAAAATTCCAGCCGGCAAAATCCATAGTTGCATAATTTATTAAAGTTGTAATACCGTAATAAGTAATAACCTGATTTAAAGTCATGTTGTTCAAGCTTCTGGAGTTTGAGTACAAAGCTGACCAGACAGAACTCATAACAAGAAAGTAAGCCGGGCCGATAAATATTGATAACATGGAATGGGTGCGGTATGCAGCCCATTCCTTATATGTAACAGTGGCAACTGTTAGTAGTAATTTAGTTTTTTGTATTATATTTTTCATTTTATAATAAGGCAGACATCAAGGCATTGGTGAATCTCGGACGATAGATAAACAGGTCTTCAGGCCGGCTTTCGTCATACTTATATACAAGTGAGAAAAACGCATAGGATATTCCATTGTCGTAATCGGTCAATGCCTTTGTACCTGCCCAGCCTCCATGATCTATAGTGTTAGGGGAACACAATGTTCCATTGTCATCCTTCTTGTTTCCTTTTACACTCCAGCCCAATCCCCAGCTGTCGTATTCCGAAAAGCCGTCCGCATTGTGGTTTCTTATCATGCTTTTTACACTGGCCGGCGATAAAACCCTGACATCACCAAACTGTCCATAGCAGCGCATCATTTCCATAAGCTTGATATAATCATTTACGGTTGACTTCAGGGTGCCGCTGCCATCCTCAGCCAGGTATATTCTTTCGGAATTTGCCCAGGGATAACCTAAAACACGTTCAGATCTGCCAACTACTCTCTGCCATTTTTCCTTCGGCAATTTCCAGTGTGTATCTGTCATTCCAAGGGGATCGAAGAGTACACGCTTTGCAAACTCATCTATGGGCTGTCCGGTAATTTTATCAATGACACACTTGGCAATATCATAACCCCAATTTAAGTAAGACATGACTTTACGCGGTTCAACGCTCAAAGGAGCAAACTCTGCTATGTGGTCATAAACCATATCTGGTATTACGTCATCATCACACTTTTCAAGTCCAAGCTTTTCATGTGCCTTTTTCATCGAAGCATACCATTCATCACGAGAAACGCTTTTCTCAACAAACTCAATTCCGAGCTTATTCTTAATGTAATTCTTTACAAACTCATCAAGCTCTTCACCTTCTGGCAGACCGCTGGTATGAGTCAGCAAATGCCATAAGCAAATTTTGTCTCTTCCTCCGTGAATGAAATCCGGCAGGTAATGCCTTACAGGGTCAACAAGATCAACCAACCCGTCCTCCTGAAGTATATGTAGAAGTATTGATGTTATTGGCTTTGTAAGGGACATAACTGGGAAAATAGTATTATAATCAAGTTTAACATCTGTAAATGATGTACCATAAACACCTTCAAATATCAGCTCACCATATCGCATTACTTTTGTCACAATAGTAGGCCTGGTATCATCAGATACCCACTTTGCAAGCATACGATCAAGATATTCCAATCTGTCAATTCTTAATTTCAATTTGTCTGCACTTGATAGGGTAGCATTTGTGATTGTCATAAACACACCACCTAACTATTTAGTTTGAATATAATATATGATAGTTGAAATAGGTAAAATTGTCAATTTGTGCCTTATAAAGTTGGGGGGAAGCAAAAAAGTAGTTTGGTGCCAGTTTAATCAACTTGTCAACTTATTCATTCAAAAGCAGAAGGAATCGGGCTTCTGCTTTTATCTATCAAAACCAATATCAGAATTTTCGAGGGTAATATCGGAGTATCCCGGTAGTATATTATTTAGAAAAGTGCATATAATAGTAAATTTGCTAAGGATAGGTATTGAACAGTGCCTATCCATTATTTTTGTAAAAATACTAGAAAAAAAGCGAAAAGAACCGTCCCTTATGCTTTTTTAAAAAATAAAGCCGCTTTAGCGGTAGCTTGAAAACCTTTGCGCTTGGCAGACTATTCGTAGGGCTTTCAGCCCTGCCAGTAACATGCCCTTATAGGGCAAGAGCAAACCACCGGCTTAACCGGCGGTTATGATTGTGCTATTCCAAGGATTTTTGATACGGACCCTTCGCAAAATGTATTGCAGCATAAAATTCATAATTCTAAAAAATTACAAAATTACAAATATTTTACATAATGAGATTGCACTATATGTAAATATATGGTAATATAATATTGCGGACAAAATATTAACCACACATATATTGATTGCTTTCTATTTTTCATTTCTGACTATATAAATCGCATCCTTCAGTTTACATTTTATATTAGAGCTATTAATTGCAAATAGAACACGTTTTTCATTTTTTCAATGTAACATATTAAATGTGTTCTATAGAGATTATATTGCACACTAACTATTCTAGCCTTGAAGGACTTTCCTGAAATTTTACATGGAGTATTACAATTGTTTATAGTACGGTGATATCTTCACATACTAAATGTAAAAAAATGGAGAGAGTGGTGTAATATGAGATAGGCATTATAGTAATATGGTATCTTAGCTTAATAAAAACAAAGGAGGAAATGTTAATGAAAAAGCTATTGAGTATCATTGTGATTTGCGTGTTTTTGCTGAGCATGGTTGTACAAGCTGCAGGTGCTGACCCGAAAACTATGAAGGATCCTGATATTGACAAAAAACTTAAGAAGGTAGAAATTTTAGAAAAACTGCAAGAGCTATCATTAAAAAAAGATACGGAGTTCAAAATCAACTGGAATGAGGAAAAAGGCATCCCGGATTTTATAACCGGTAATTTGTCCGAAACGCCGGTGCAAGACGAAGCGGATGCAATTGCATTTCTCGAAAATACTAAGGATATGTTTGGTATCCAGAACGGCAGTTTCAAAATAGAAAAAACCTATGAGGATGAGCTGAATACGAAACATTATCGTGCACAGCTGACTGTTGACGAGATTCCGGTATATGGAGCCGAGCTTATTGTCCATACAAACCCGGAGGGTGGAGTATATTCAATTAATGGACAGGCTGAGCCAGATATCCCTGCTAAAGCATGGAAAAAGATGATTGAAATAAATGAAAAAGAAGCAATTGCTGCTGCTGAGAGTTACTTAGGCATTGAGTTGAAAAAAGAAAACTACTCACATGAACCGTCGGCAGATATTTACTTATACCAGGCAAATAGTGAATGGCAGCCTGTATATCTGACTACTCTCCAATTTATTGATCCATATCCGGCTAACTGGAAAATATTTGTTAATGCTGAAAGCGGAAAAGTAGTAGATTCCTTTAACTCTGCTGCCGGCACGGCATCAGTAGGTACAGGTACCGGTGTTCACGGTGAGACAAGAAGTCTGAACACAGATTACACTGGCGGAACCTATTATCTCAGGGATCTTACAAAAAGCGCACAAATAACTACCTATGACTTGAACCATTCAACGTATGGTAATGGAACACTGATGTCTGATACAGACAACAACTTTAATTCTACAGTACAGAGAGCAGGTGTAGATGCACACTATTTTGCAGGCATCGTATATGATTACTATAAGAATAAGTTTAATAGAAACAGCTACAATGGCAACGGTGCAGAAATTATATCCAGGGTTCACTATGGAACTAATTACAATAACGCAGGCTGGACAGGCTATGAAATGATTTACGGAGACGGAGACGGGACGACCTTCGGACCTTTCAGCGGTGCCCTGGACGTTATAGCCCACGAGCTTACACATGCTGTTACTGAGAATGAGGCAAACCTTGAATATCAAGATCAGCCTGGTGCATTAAACGAATCTTTCTCAGATATATTCGGTTATCTGGCAGAAGAAGATACTGATGACTGGCAGATGGGCGAGGATTGCTACACACCAAATACACCAGGAGATGCATTGAGGGATTTGCAGGATCCGACACTCTATGATCAGCCGGCACATATGGACGATTATTTATATACAAGCGAAGATTACGGTGGAGTGCATACCAACAGCGGTATCCCGAACAAGGCGTTCTATAATATTGCAACTGCAATTAATAATAACTCCAAGGTAGAAAACATTTATTACAGGGCTCTGACAACTTACCTGACAACAACCTCACAGTTTACCGATGCAAGAACTGCGTTGGAGCAATCTGCTAAAGACCTTTATGGTACAAGCAGTACTGAAGCTCAAGCAGTAGCTAACGGCTTTACAGCGGTAGGCATAGGCAGCTCTTCAAGTCAGGATAATTATGAGCCGAATGATACTATGGGTGCTGCATATGGAGCTTTGACTAGTGCTACTAACTACAATTCATACATATCGACATCAAGTGATATCGACTATTATTACTTTGACACCACTGCTGCAGGTACTATAACAGTTACATTAACTAATCTGCCAAAGGACTATGATTTATATCTGTATAATTCCAGCGGAACCCAGCTTGGCAGATCAATAAATGGTTCAACTACCAATGAGAATATATCATATTCTGCCTCCAATGCA
This sequence comes from Clostridia bacterium, assembly GCA_035628995.1. Lineage (NCBI taxonomy): Bacteria > Bacillati > Bacillota > Clostridia > Clostridia bacterium. Next base: position 39,767 of record DASPIR010000008.1, read on the forward strand.
GGAAAATTCTATGTCAAGGTTATCGGATACAATGGGGTAAACAGTACCTCACCGTATACCTTAAATGCAACGTACCCCACTGGCGGTGGCGGTTCTTACCAATGGTACTATGAGACTACGAGCATGGACTCGCCACATAATTACACCAACAATTACAATGGCTCACAGAATTATACCAAAACCGGTGCACAGAAAGTGTCTGTACATTTCTCCAGATTTGAGACAGAAAGCGGATATGATTTTGTCTATATAAAGGACAAAAATGGTAATACTATAGCTACATATGATGGAACCAAGAGTGCATTCTGGGCTACTGTTGATGGAGATAAGATCACTATCAACCTGGTAACTGATTACAGTGTAACAGCATATGGCTATCACATCGATCAAGTAGGATATTACTCAAGTACGCCTCTTGTTGTAGGTGAGTCTGCTGCAAATGACAATATATTGTCTACGGATGAGTTGCTGGCACCGGAAGATTTACCGAAGAAATAAGAAGTAATTAAGATAAACTAGTCAGTAGATATCCTCAAATATAACAGGCATCCTGTGAAATTCAGGATGCCTGTTATATGTTTTTGTTAATCAGAACAATAAGTGCCAGGTGCAAAAATTATTAAGTTATTGAAGAAGCCCCTTCTTGTTATAGTATTAGCAATAGATACATTAAGCGTATAAATGCCAAGCACCGAACAAGAGAACAAAATGAGTGTCAACGTGTCAGCTTATCAACTTACTTGCTCATCAGAGTACAGGGAAAGTCCCTCAGATTCTATCGTTCAAAACCAATATCGGAATTTTTGAGGGTAATATGGGAGTATCCCGGTAACCTTCGGACAATTTATAAAACTGAACAACTAATAAGTTTACAGAAGATAGGCATTCAACAATGTCTATCTTTTTTTGGATGAGCGCACTAATCTATTGCAGTAATATGTTCTTATGCTCTGCACCTAGCACTATTATCTTTACTCACCAGCTTGAGAGCTGGTGTTTTTTTATGCTCAAAATTAGGGGGTACACTTATTTAAATAAGAAAATGTTAAAAACTTGATTTTAATCAAGGTTGTTATTTCTGAACTAAATTAGAATTAGACTATGGAAACAAACAAAATGAAAGGAGGAAAAACAAATGAAAAAATTATCGATTCAACTTGAACAATTGACATGTCCGTCGTGCATAAGAAAAATTGAAACAACTGTACATAAAACAGTCGGAGTAGATTCGGCAGAGGTACTGTTCAACTCAAGCAAGGTAAAGGTCCAATTTGATGAAACAAAAATCGAAGCAAAACAACTGGAAAAAATTATTAAAAGCCTTGGGTATTCAGTTTTATCAACCAAAGTATCTTAACAAAAAATAATAATTATCAGGAGGAATAAAAAATGATAACAAACATTATAAAATCCAACGGGATTAAATCGAGTATGAGGAAATCAATTCTGGCTCTTGCTACTGCAGCAGCAATGGTAGTGATGGTGCCGTTAACAGCCAATGCTCATTGTGACACAATGGATGGCCCTACTGTGGCTGACGGTATGAAAGCAATGGAGAACAATAACGTTAATTATGTGCTGAAATGGGTGCAGCCGGAATATGAAGATCAAATAACAAAGATCTTCAACCTTAGCATGAAAGTTAAAGGCCTAAGCCCGGAAGCAAAGGAAGTATCCGAACAGTATTTCTTCAGTGAGCTTGTCAGAATGCACAGAGCAGGAGAAAGTGCACCTTTTGATGGATTGAAACCTTCAGGAACACCTATCGATGAAAAAGTACTGGCAGCGGATAAAAGCATTGAAGTTGGGAATTTATCACCTGTTGAAGGTTTGATAGAAGAAGAAAAGATGCCTGAGCTAACAGAAAGATTTGAAAAAGTAATGGCTTTAAAGAATTTTGATGTAAACAGCGTTGATGCCGGAAGGGAATATATTGAAGCCTATGTTAAATTCTTCAAATTCGCTGAAGGAGAAGAAGATCATGATACACATGGAGCTGTAGACGCCCATGGAACAGTAGATGTTCATGGTGCTGAAGCGGTTCACGATGCAGATAGTGTTAATGGAGAGGCTGCTCATACAGAAGTTGCTTATACAGTGAAGTCTGGGGACGTATTATGGAAAATCGCTTTGAAATTTGATACAACTTATCAAGAAATTCAAAAACTAAATAACATTGTTAGCCCAAACTTTATTTACCCTGGGCAAACATTAATAATTCCGGCTAAATAATATAGCTATATAAACAGAATAGAATTCCGCTTCATAGATTATTATCTTGAAGCGGAATTCCACTAAACTAAAAAAATGTTATTTCATAGAAATGAGGTAAAAAAATGAGTGCAGCAATAAAAGCATTTTCTAATATAGCAGTCATTATCATTGCTTCAATATTGTTATATAATTTTGTTTTCTTTGTTATCGTTGTACCAAGTGCTTCAATGTATCCGACTATTGACATCGGTGACAGGATTATAACAACAAGGATCCACGATGCTTCTTCAATTGAAAGGGGAGACATTTTGGTGTTCTATTCAGATGAACTACAGGAAACAATGGTAAAGCGGGTCATCGGCCTGCCAAATGACAGGGTTGAAATTGATTTGAACGGGAAGGTGTTTGTGAACAACCAAAAGCTGGATGAAGCTTATGTAAAATACCCTGACAATACAAGTGGCAGATATAAAGTCCCTGAGGGAGAATATTTCTTTCTGGGAGATTTCAGAGACCATTCCTTTGACAGCAGAAAATGGGAGAATCCATTTATTCAGGAAGATAAGATTCTAGGCGAGGCTAAACTGATATTATTTCCATTCGATAGAATGTCCATGCTTTAGTAATGATTAATATAGTTTTTTCCAATCTGTATGATATAAAAAAATGAGACAGAAAACTTTGAAATGTGGTAAGTTTAATGTAATAGATCCACTTCGAAACGTAAGTTAAGAAAAGGAGCTTTTATTATGAAAGAAATAGAAATTAAAGGGCATGAGGACCATCACCACCATCACCATAATCATGGTGCAGAAGCACATGAAGCCTGTGTTTCCCTGGTGCCGATTTTTAATCATTTAGAAAAAGAGCAAATGGAAGAAATCATGGAAGTGACACATTCTGTTTCATACAGAAAAGGAGAAAATATTTATCGCGCAGGTGACCAGTCAGACTCGCTTTACATCGTGAGTGAGGGAAGGGTAAAAATTTACAGGCTGTCTGAATCAGGAAAAGAGCAGCTGCTGCGTGTCCTACATCCGGGAGATTTTACAGGCGAGCTGGCTTTGTTTAGAGAAACAATACATGAAGCTTATGCGGATGCAATGGAAGAAACCAGTATCTGCACAGTGAAACGTTCCGATCTGCAAGGGCTTCTTTTGAAATACCCCTCAATTTCTATAAAGGTGTTGGTTGAATTTTCAAGCAGGCTTGAACAGTCAGAAAAGCAGGCAACACGTTTTGCAACCGAAAAAGTAGAGACAAGGATTGCACTTTTTTTAGCTGAGTGTATAGATGCCGAAAGCCATTCAAAGGAATTTGTGCTGCCAATGAGCAAAAAAGACCTTGCCTCATATCTTGGTACAACTCCTGAAACTATCAGCCGTAAATTATTCGAGCTTGAAGATGCAGGTTATATAAAGCAGAAGACGCAAAAGAGGATTGAGATTTTGGATTTAGATGGACTTCTCCTTACCTGACAGACTAATCCTGCCACTAAATAGGCTTAAATACAAGTCAAATGGGGTTGGATTACATTTTGCCAAGACGAAAATAAATGATAAGTTTGGTGTCTGCCACCATGAATATAAAATTTTAGCAATTAATATTGACAGTATAATATAGTAATGATACAATGTGAATGAACACAAAATATATTCATTCAGGATAATGGAGGCAGGTTACTTGATAGATAAGAAAGCAGAGATATTTAATGCCGCAAGAGAATTGTTCTACTCCAAAGGCTTCAAAGACACTAACATTTCTGATATAGCTAAGCTGGCTGAGATTGGTGTAGGTACCTTTTATAACTACTATTCCTCGAAAGAGAAGCTTTTCTTAGAGGTTTATTTCAAAGAAAATGAGGATCATAAAAAGCATTTGTTCGAATCTATGAACTTGAATGATGATCCCGTAGCAATGATTACAAAGATGGTCGCAAAGAACGCCAGTGATATGAATTCAAATCTGATACTGAAGGAATGGTATAACAAGGAGCTCTTTAGTAAGCTTGAGCAGTCCTTTTATGAACAGGGCCGCATGGAGAGCTTTGATGAGACCATGCGTAGCGGTGAAGCAGAGTTAATCAGGAAGTGGAAGGCTGAAGGGAAAATAAGGGTCGATATAGATGATGAGATGATAATAGCTATTTTTAACGCTATACTTTATATCGATATTCATAAAACAGAAATCGGGATTCAGCATTTTCCACAGATTTTGTTTTATATAACAGAATTCATAATGAAAGGTTTAACTGATTGCCCAAAATAAAAAAGGCTTCTATTAATGCTTTCAACGACTAAGGAAGCCTTTTATGAAACTCGTTTACGGGGCGTGACAAATCAATGTGGAACAGGACGCCCCTACTCGTTATAAAAAATCAATTTGGGCAGTTATTTTTACCTTAATGTGAATGAATTTATAATTTATTCATTCGCGTTTAAGAAAAGTTATTGAAAGGAGGGATGCAAGTGAACAGTACGGTAGTTGCCGAGTCAAAAAACTTTGGGATGAGCACAGTGATGACTCACAGAGCTTTTGGTAAGCATGCCGAGGAAGCTCTTAGGGCAGTCCGCGATGAAGCTGTACGACTGGAAGAGCTGCTGAGCCGTTTTATACCGGTCAGTGAGATAAGCAGGGTCAACATGTCTGCAGGTATTAAATGCGAAAGGTTGAGCGGTGACACATATGAGGTGCTGTCACGTGCTGTTGAATTTTCAAGATGCTGCCATGGCGTCTTCGATGTCACCATTGGGCCTTTAGTATCATTATGGAACAACAGCAAGGAGACATGCAAGCCTCCGGAGGATTCAAGCATAAGGCAGGTGCTTCCTTTGGTGGACTATACCGACTTGTTATTGGATCCATACAAAAAGACTGCCGAACTTCAAAAGCCAGGTCAGTCCATTGACCTTGGGGGTATTGGAAAAGGGCTTGCCGGTGATAAGTTTTTGGAGGTGTTTAAGAAATACGGCGTTTCATCAGCTTATACTAATATCGGAGGAAATGTGGTGGCTTTAGGAACAAAACCTGATGGTTCCCCATGGCGTGTGGGTATCCAGCATCCCAGGCAGGAAAGCAGCTTAATCGGCCTTGTTTCTGTGGCTGACAAGGCAGTGGTTACCTCCGGGGATTATCAGCGATACTTCATTGACAGTAACGGTAAAAGGTATCATCATATCTTGGATCCATCTACCGGATATCCGGCAGAATCAGGGTTGGTAAGCGTGACAATAGTTGCAGATAACTCTATGGCTGCTGATGCGTTATCCACCATATTGTTTATAGCCGGGATGAAAAAAGGGCTTGAGCTTCTCAAATCCTTCCCCGGAACTGAAGCAATTCTTATTGATATGAACTTACTGGTTTACGTTACGCGAGGTCTAGAAGATCACTTTCAGGCCGCTGAAGGTATAAGTGTGAATATATTAGATAATTAGAATGGAGTGATTAGAATTATAAGCAAGAGTGAGAAAAAAACGAAAAGAAGGGGGAAAGGTAAAATGTTAGGATGGATTATAGCACTTACAATTATTGCTGTTTTGGGTGTTGGAGGAACAATAGGCGGGTCATATTTATCCAAAGAGTATAATGAAGCCAAAAATCTTCCGCTTAATGATCTGGATTTCAGTAAGCTAAATGACGGCACTTATATTGGGGAGTATGAGGGCGGAATGTACAAATGGAGAGTCAATAAAGTTCAGGTTATAGTAACTTCAGGTAAGGTAAAGGATATTAAACTATTAAGTACTTCAGGCACCGGCTGCGTTAAAATAGATCCGGTTATGCTTTATGATAGAGTAATTGAAGCTCAATCACTACAGGTGGATACCGTCAGCGGTGCTACTCTCTCCTCTAAAGCATATCTCAAGTCAGTGGAAAACGCACTGAGCAAGGCACAAAAAAAGTAGATACCTTGTAATGCACAAGATGGTTATGCCAAGGACGAAAGCATATCGGAGGTTAGTAAATTGAGAGATGTAAAAGCAGATATCTTTAATTGCGGGAGAAAGTTATTCAGCTTAAAAGGATTCAAAGGCACCAGTGTTTTAGATATTACTATAATGGCCGGTGTAGGGGTAGGTACCTTTTATAGCTACTATGCCTCTAAAGAGAAGCTTTTCTTAGAGATTTATACAAAAGAAAACGAGAAACTCAAAAAAAGTATTAAGGAATCTATTGACCTGAATGATGATCCTGTAACGTTGGTTACAAAATTAATGGCACAGAATATCAGTGCTATGAACTCGAATCTGATACTTAAGGAATGGTATAACAGGGAGCTCTTTAGCAAACTGGAGCAGTATTTTTATGAACAAGACGGCTTAGAGAACATTGATGAATTCATGAATAGCGGTATAGGCGAGTTAATCAGAGAGTGGAGGGCTGAGGGGAAAATAAGGGATGATATAGATGATGAGATGATAAGGGCCCTTTTTAACTCCGTATCTTATATCGACATTCGCAAAACGGAAATCGGAATTCAACATTTTCCACGGATTTTGTATTATATAACGGAATTCATAATGAAAGGTTTAGCTGATTGTCCAAAAAAGATAGATGCAGGCAGTTATTTTTTACCCTTACATGAATGAATATGTAAAATGTTCATTCATAGCAAAAGAATACAAGGCTTCAAAAGATAGGCCAGTGAAGGCATAAGTGCGAATGTCTTAAATAATATAGAAGGAGAAGATTAAATGAAAAGAAAGGGGAAATTTAAAATGATATTAACTGTAATAGCTGTATCGGTAGTTTTGCTTGGGTTGGGGATGGTAGGAGGAATGCTTTATACTGCAGAGGAACATAAAGAAGCTAAAAACCTCCCTATCGCTGCTATAGACTTTAAAAATCTAAATGACGGCATGTATATTGGGGAATATGAAGGTGGAATGAAAAAATGGAGAACCAATAAAGTTCAGGTTACAGTGTCCTCAGACAAAGTCACTGAAATTAAAGTATTAGAGCAAAATTATGACCTAAAGCCGGAATTCACAGATAAGTTATATGATAGAGTAATCGGGTCACAGTCACTGCAGGTGGACACCATCAGCGGCGCAACCCTTACTTCCAAAGCTTGTCTCAAATCGGTGGAAAATGCACTAATCAAGGCGCAGAAAAGGTAAGAAAGACAGTATGTCTTGAAGGAGAATTCTGAAATGAAAAATGTAATAATTATAGGTTCCGGAATCGGTGGACTCACTGCCGGCAACCTTCTTGCCAAGAAGGGACATAAAGTAACCATATTTGAAGCCCACAACATGCCTGGCGGTTATACCGCAGGATTTTACAGGAAGGGTTATTATTTTGAGAGCGGTACTGTCACCTTGGAAGCCTCAGCATCGGTATTCAAGGTGATGAAGGAAATCGGAGTATTAGATAAAATAGACTTCGTAAAGCTGAAAACACGGTTCTTCTCAGAGGATTTCGACGGAACTCCTGAGAATTACGATGATTATAAAAAAATGATTTACTCTAGTTATCCGTCCGATAAAGAAAAACTGGATATGGTTTTTTCAGAACTGGACAAAATAATCGGTCTGATGGGGAACCTTGATAAACCCCTGCCCCCATTCTGTAGTGTACCTGACATGATTAAATCAATGCTTCCTAACATCCAGAGCAGTCTGAAGTGGATGAGACTGCTAAAGCAGTATGGAGATATGACGTCATCAGAGTTTGCAGCAAGATATTTCGAAAAAGACTCAAAGCTGTTCAGGCTGTTCAAAGGATTCAGCTATCCGGATATGTCGGCCATTATGGTAGGAAGCAATTTATTAGGGACATTCGAAGACAATTGGACTGTGAAAGGCGGTATGCAGTCATGGGCTGACGTTCTCGCAGAAAACTTCAGGGAACTGGGCGGGGATTTGAAGCTTAACTCTTATGTTGATAAGATAATAACAAAAAACGGGACCGCAGTGGGAGTCTCATGCAAGAATACCATATATGACGCAGATTATGTTATTTCTGCAGGGGACTATAAGAAAACCCTCATTAAGCTATTAGATGACAAGAACCTTATTTCACAGGCGCTACAGTATAATATCGGTAGGGCTGCAATTTCTGAGGGTTTCTTCACAGTATATCTGGGGTTGAATATGTCCAAGGTCGAACTTGGCGGATATATGAAGGTTCCGCATGTTTTTGCTTGTGACGAAAGACCCGGTTACAACATTTACAATTCCCAAGATGGAGAGTTTTTCAACAAAACATCTGCTTCACTTTATTCGCCATCAATGATAAACCCAAAACTTGCTCCTGAAGGGAAATCCTCATTGATGCTTCAAACCATGGTGCCATACCACTGGATGAACAATTGGGGCGGCGGAGACAAGGAGGCATATAGACAATTGAAGGAAAAAGCAATGGATGCAATGATAGATAGCGCATCCAGGTTGATTCCCGGTTTGAAGGAATATATCGAATATAAGGATGCCGCAACTCCACTGACCTATGAAAGATTTACCCGGAATATCGATGGAGCAAGCTCCGCATGGAGTTGGAACCCTAAGAAAGAGTTCTATAAAAGTGCCATGAGTGTGAATATAAAGACACCTGTGAAAAACCTTTATATCGGCTCCTGCTGGGCTATGCAAATCGGGGGTGTGCCTGGTGCCCTTGCAGCAGCTTACAAGTGTGCCAATAAGATAAAGTAAAAAGAGATTTTGATGGAGGTAAAAAGAAAAATGGAACCAATAACAATAATACAAACCATAAAAGAATCACTAACACTGAAGATGGTACGAAAGGTCTTGTTAATCATCGGTATTCTTTCTTCACTGTTTTATGTCGGTATTGACATACTCGCAGCCATGCAGTGGGAGGGTTACAGCTACACATCTCAAGCCTTCAGCGAGCTGCTGGCTGGCGGAGCTCCGACAAGATCATTCGTCCTTTCGCTCTCTACCATATATAATGTCCTTGTAATCGCATTCGGTCTATGTATCTGGGCAACAGATAGTAGAAAGCGTGCCCTGCGCTTCACAGGAATTCTGCTGATCGGATACGCAATCGTGGGAATTGTGACGCCGTTATTCTTCCCCGCACCAATGCGTGGAGCTGAAGCGACAATATGCAACATCATGCATCTACCTTTCACGGGTTTGGAAGTACTCTGTATTCTATTGTCCGTAGGGTTTGGAGCTGCTGCACATGGAAAGTGGTTCCGCCTGTATTCGATAGGCACAATCCTTATACTCATCCTGTCTGGAGCTTTGGCAGGCTCAGCCGTTCCCCAGATTTCGGCACAGCAGTCTACTCCATTTCTGGGAATTATAGAGCGCATTATGATATATGGTTACCTGTTATGGGTAATGGTGCTGGCCATTATCCACTTGCGTGCGGAAAATGGTCAAGGCTCTATTGAGTAAATAAGTATCAGGCACGTAGGTTATTAGGTTATTAGGTTATTAGGTTATTATATGAGTCAATTTCAAAAACCTAATAACCCTTGTATCTGGCAGCAAAAAATTTCAAGTACGGTCTAGAGATAAAGGTTTATCTCATTTTGAATTATCACTGTTTTTCATTTTATTGCCCCAATTGGCTAGTGTTTTAAGAGCTGGAATAAGATCTTCTCCATTATCAGTCAGCGAATATTCAACTCGCGGTGGTACTTCCATAAATTGTTCACGATTAATAATACCATTCAATTCCAGTTCCTTTAGCGATTGTGTCAGCACCATGTTGGTAATCCCATCGATACACTTTTTTAATTCATTATATCTCATAGTTCCATTTTTATTTAATGCCCAAATTATAGGTAATCTCCACTTTCCACCGATAAGGTTTAAAGCAAATGTTAATGGACAGTTGTCAAAGCCGCTTTTATACAAAGCCTGGTCATTCATAATATCACTCCAATACTCAGTTTTTACTTTCTTAAGCAGAAAATACTGCATACTTGTTATAGCAATTGTAACTGATATAATGATATCAGAGCTGCTTGATCAATCAAACACATTTTTCATTTTTTTTAGAAAGGAAGATTAATATGAGTATCCATTATGAAGTTGTTTCCGAAGACAATATTATTTGCATTAAAGATTTGTGCAATAATTTAATGACTTATCAAAAGGCTAAAGCATATATTCATCCTGAGTTTTTTGATGACATGTGCTTTGAAACTAGAATGATTCCTTCTGTTAAGAGTGCTAAAGCTAACTATATCGTAGTGGCAAAAGACGATAATGAAGTTGTTGGATATGCGTACAGCACTATTTCAGCAAAGGAGACCTATTCTGGCGGTTTTGCGACTCTGGAATGTGATGCCTTCTTTGACTTTGATTCTGTAAAAGGTGATGACGTAGGTTGTCTTTCTCAGTTTTTTATAAAAGAGGGTTATCGTAATTCCGGCATTGGCAGCGCTTTGTTTGAAAAGTCTATGGATTGGTTAAATTCATTTAAGTCAATAAGTGACCTGTTTATTTTTGTATCAAATGGGAACGATAATGCACTGAAATTCTATCAGGGTAAAGGCTTCAAAATAAGTCACCAGATACTCGAAGGATTTATTACGGTGTTAAGGAATTGAGAGCTATGGAAATAGTAATTTTCATCGGCATGCAAGCGTCTGGTAAAAGTACATATTTCAAAGAACATTTTTTCATGACTCATATAAGGGTAAACCTTGATATGTTAAAAACACGAAATAAGGAAAGAATCCTGATTGAAGCTTGTATGAAAGCTAAGCAGTCATTTGTAGTGGATAACACAAATCCAACAGTAGAGGATAGAAGAGGCTATATTGAAGCTGCAAAGGAAGCAGGGGTCAAGGTTGTAGGTTATTACTTCCAATCTGATATTGCTGAGTGTATAGAAAGAAATAATGCACGAATAGATAAAGAAAAAGTACCGGTGATAGCCTTGAGACGTACTCATTCAAAACTGCAGCTGCCGACTTATGATGAGGGTTTTGATGAATTGTATCATGTAAAAATTAGCGAAACAAATGAATTTGTGGTAGAGGAATGGAGTTTGCTCCCGAGGACTCGCCCGTGAAGCTTCAGTTTTAAGAAAAACTTAAGTTTTTCCATAACTTTTCCTTAAGGTTAGTCAGTTATTATCAAAGTAAATACACAACAGGAGGAGTTATGATGAAAAAAATATTGCCCATTATGCTAATTTTATCACTAATATTCATAACAGCATGTAGTAGCCAAGCTACCAAGTCAGTAAGTGTTATGAATTTCCAAAGAGGTAGTCTTAAAACATTACCAGCCTATAATGCAGATAAAATTGACCCATGGCAGGTTGACCTAAGGGGCTATGATTTGAGGTCTTTGAATCTAAAAGACCGCCTGGACGATTTGTTATATGCTGATTTTGACACTAATACCAGGTGGCCTGAAGACCTGCCGGAAGGTTTCAATCCAGAGGAAATAATGGATTTGGGGAAGAATCCGGGGTTAGGACTTAAAAGCATACACAGCAAAGGTATTACAGGTAAGGGGGTTGGCATTGCAATAATTGACCAGACCCTTCTTACTGAACATATTGAATATAAGGATCGTCTAAAGTCTTATGAAGCAATCAACAACAAAGGCAATACTGCTGAAATGCATGGGGCTGCGGTTTCTTCAATAGCTGTAGGAAAAACAGTTGGAGTAGCTCCCGAAGCAAATCTATATTATATTGCCCTGACCCCGGGAGAAATGAAACAAGGCAGTTTCAAGCATGACTTTACATGGATGGCTAAAGCAGTTGACAGAGTCATTGAGATGAATAAAACCCTACCTGCCAATGAAAGAATACGGGTTATTTCGATTTCGTTAGGTTGGAGTCCGGAGAAAACCGGATACAAAGAAATAAATGAAGCAATAAAGAGAGCTAAAGCCGAAAACATTTTTGTGGTGTCTTGCTCATTGAGTGAAACATATGGACTCAAATTTGATGGATTGGGGCGGGGTGGATTTTCAGACCCGGAGAGCAAGAATTCCTATCTGCCTGGCTCATGGTGGGCAAAAGGGTATTTTGATGGCAAAAGGGAATTAGCGGTGGATACTCTTCTTGTTCCGATGGACTCCAGGACTACAGCAAGCCCTACGGGTAAAGATGATTATGCATTCTATAGAAGCGGCGGCTGGAGCTGGTCGGTTCCGTATATAGCGGGTCTATATGTGTTGGCTTGTCAGGTAAAACCCGACATAGACCCGGAAACCTTTTGGAATAGTGCACTGAGTACCGGTGATGTGATACAAATAAATCATGATGGGGAATCCCATAGCCTCGGTAAGGTAATCAACCCGGTAAAACTTTTTGAAAGCTTTAAAGCTGCCACAGCTAAATAATATAATTCAAATATAAAATACGGTTTGATTTATTCCGATATATCCTTAAAATAGGTGTTTATTGTTATATGAGGTATTTGTATGAAAAGGCACACAATACTAGTTGTCGATGATGATTCCGATATCAGGGAACTGATTGATGTATACCTGAGGACTGAAGACTACAATACCCTTATGGCCTCTAATGGTATAGAAGCTTTAGAATTATTGAAAGAGCAGGAGCCGGACCTGATAATCCTTGATATAATGATGCCAGGAATGGATGGGATTGAGACTTGCATCAAGCTACGGAATGATATGGATATACCTATAATATTTCTATCGGCAAAAGCCCAGGATACTGACAAAATCCTGGGCTTGACGATAGGCGCCGATGATTACATAACAAAACCCTTCAATCCGTTGGAGCTGATAGCCAGAGTTAAATCACAGCTAAGACGATACACTAAACTTAATAATGGCAATAGAGATTCGGGCGGCATAATAGAAATTGAGGAGTTATATATAAATGTCCTAACCCATGAAGTAAGAGAGGGGGATAGGGAAATAAAACTTACCCCCACAGAGTTTTCAATTTTGGAGCTCCTGGCGAGAAATAAGGGGATAGTCTTTGCTATCGACAGAATATATGAAGAAGTATGGAAGGAAGAATACTTTGAATCCGATAACACTGTAATGGTACACATAAGAAAAATCAGAGAAAAGATAGAGAGAAACCCAAGAGAACCTCGATATTTGAAAACAGTATGGGGGGTGGGCTATAAAATTGAGAATTAAAAGCAGTATATTCCTTAAACTTATAATTACGCTTATTATATGCATTACAGCATTTATGGCTACATTTATATATAGTGGAAAAATAACATTCTCTATTTCATCGGATATCGACAATATAATAAGTGCAGCGGACAGCATCTTTATAGAAATAACAAGGCATTGCTCAGATTTAAATGATTATGATCCGGGCAACCAAGCATATATAAATGAGCTGGCAAAGTATTACGGACTTCAAATTATAGCTACTGACAAGAATGGTATAATACTGGTTAAATCAGAGAATGTTGAAGAAAATGAGATTGACATAAAAGAAGTAAAAAGGATTATTACTAAGACATCATATCAGGGTGAGGGATATTTATATAGATTTTATCCATATGATCATTTTAGTCGTGGTATGGTAAATATTATAATCAGAGGTGTTCCCAAACGCGAACTGCTGTATAGTACCAACGGTAATGTGCTCTTAGGCGCAATGCAAGGGTTGGGAGTATTTATAATACTATTCTTTCTTCTCACCCGGAACAGGATAAAGTATGTAAGGGAGCTTTCGGAAGGATTGCAGGAAATATCCAGTGGAAACTTGGATTTCAGGGTCCGTGAGTTAGGGAATGATGAACTGCGGTTTTTAGGTGAAAATATTAATCTTATGACAGGTGAACTGCAAGAAAAGATAAGAAATGAGATAAGGGTAGAAAAATCTAAGAATGAATTAGTAACAAACGTCTCTCACGACTTAAGAGCGCCCTTGACATCAATTATGGGCTATGTAAATCTACTAAGAGAAAAAAGATATCAGGATGATAATCAGGTAGAACACTATATAGATATTTTGCATAACAAGAGTTTCAAGCTTAAACAATTGGTAGATGATTTATTTGAGTATATGCTTTTAAACAATGAAGTCAAAGTCATAGAACAGACAATCTGCATGAATGAACTGCTAAATCAGCTGTTGGAGGAGCTCTTACCGCTTTGTGAGGAACGGCAGTTAAAATTCAAAACGGATATTCCGGCCAATAAAGTGCTGGTTAAAGCCGAACCCGACAAATTGGCAAGAGTTTTTGAAAACATACTTATCAATGCGATAAGGTATTCATATGATTTCAGTGAGATTAACGTACGATTGCTTGCTGACAAGGACTATGCCATAGTTGAAATAACAAATAGCTGTGATGAAATCCCTGCTAAAGAACTGCCTCTTTTGTTTGAAAGGTTTTATAAGGTGGAAAAATCAAGACCCTCCACCGAAGGCTCGGGGCTTGGACTGGCAATAGCTAAAAGCATAGTCGATATGCATGGGGGTGAAATTTCTGCTAGTAGTGAGAACAACGAGATAACATTTACTATACGTCTTAAGGCTATCAGTGATAAAATATAGCTGTATACTATTTTAATTATAGGGGTGGTCGGTTGTGTTTATGAAGCCTCATTTGATTATACTTCCATTAAATTTGTTGGCTGGACTGATATATTGCTTACTAGCAAAGAAAATGTCTATAGAGTCATATTCAAATGTACTGGCAATCATCGGAGGAACATATCTCGCCATTGGAGGACTGGGTTTTATGGGGGGAATGTTTTCCGAAACGGATTATACTCAGAACTTCTCCAGGGACTCAAACCAAAGAAACACTGATAACGCTAACCGTAGTAAATTCAACATTATAGTTCTTATAATTGGAATAACTACAATGCTGTTTTCTTTTGCGGTACTTGCTTTTCAGTAGCCTTCAATAATTGGCGTCTTGACTCGCAGCAATACCTGTAGACTGATTTGCCTGATTTGGCAGGTTGCTCTATATAGTAAATATAATAATAAGTTTTTAAGAGATAGTCATTGTAAATGCCTATCTCTTTTTTTACTATATATATCTATCAAAATGTACAAATCTTCAGTTCAATATTAACCAAAAATGCTTATCCAACATAATAATGGTAGGGGAATATAAATTCTTTGATTTATAGAAGCATAATAATAAAAAGGAGGTGAGATTTTGGAACATGTATTTGATTCCCACGGTAGGCTTCAGGGTTATGTTGATGGCGATGTAATTTATGACGGTTGGAACCGCGTTGCGGGTTATACTGATGGTTCTATGATTTATGACCAGTACTCCAACCCTATGGCATATGTAGACGGCAGATATGTTTATGGAATGGATGGTCGACCTATGGGATATTACACAGGCGACTATAGAGTATACGATATGGCGGGTAATTATATGGGCTATGGAAATCAAGGCTTCAGGGGAGCACTTGGGACTATCCTTCTACTTTTACTCCTTAGGCGGCTTTTCAGACGCAGACGACGCAGATTCATCTAGACTGTATGTCCGTTGTACAATGGAATAGGATAAAGTTACTAAAGAAATTCCCCACTTATAAAAATGTATCAAAGCAGGCACTACTCCAAAAAAAATAAGAGAGCTGAATCGAATAGCTTTCAGCTCAATTTTGAACTATTGCTGCTTGTATTGTGGTTCTTGATCTTCGACATATTGCTGTCTTCCTTTTAATGTGTCGACTGCACTGTCTAATGTCTGCGCCAACTGCTGGAAAGTCTGCTTTGCTTGTTGATCCTGTGTTTCCAGGGAAAAGACTTTCATGCTGGCTGCTGCGCTTTGAACTGTAGCGATAGCTTGCTGTAGCTGTGTACCAACTGTCATTCTTCCAACCTCCTTTCAAATATAGCTTTATATTTTAGCCTTTTGGTTTAAAAACCAAGGCAGCTAAAAAACCAAATATAATGGCTGAAGAGATACCTGCACTGGTAATCTCAAAGATGCCCGTCAATACACCTACGAGCCCTGTACGCTCAGCCTCCTGCAAAGCACCTTTTACCAACTGGTTGCCGAAGCTGCTGATGGGGACAGATGCCCCCGCACCCGCAAACTTTACCAGCTTATCGTATAAACCGAAACCTCCCAGAATGGAACCTGCCACTACCAAAGTGCACATGGTATGGGCTGGTGTCAGTTTCAGTCCATCCATTAGGAGCTGCCCGATAACACATATTAATCCACCGATAATAAATGCCCAAATGAACTTATCCAACACGACATCTCCCTCTCACATTTCTATGGAAACTGCGTGAGCTACACACGGAATGGTCTCCTTCTGTTGGTATGACATGGGGGAAAGCAGTGCTCCGGTTGCAATAACTAGAATTCTGCTAAGCTCTCCCCTTTTAAGGCGGTTAATCAGATGCCCGTAAGTCGTTGTTGCTGCGCAAGCACAGCCGCTTCCCCCGGCAAAAACCGGCTGGTCATCCTTATACATCATTATTCCGCAGTCCGTCAGCTTCTCTTCAGGTATGTTCATTCCATGCTTCTTTAAAAGGTCACCGGCTATCCTATGCCCGACTCTGCCTAGATCTCCGGTTGCGATTAAATCATAATGGGAAGCATCAACATTCAAATCTTTGAAGTGTGCCTCTATAGTGTCAACAGCTGCCGGTGCCATTGCTGCTCCCATATTGAACGGGTCGGAAAGTCCCATATCCACCACGCGCCCAATGGTCGCAGAAACAACATGGGGGCCGTCTCCTTTGGCAGATAAAACTGCAGCACCGGCTCCTGTAACTGTCCACTGTGCGGTAGGCGGCTTTTGTGCTCCATATTCTGTCGGGTATCTATACTGTTTTTCTGAAGCGGCATTATGACTGGAGGTACCAACAAGTGCGTTTTGTGCAAATCCTGTATCTACAATCAGAGAAGCGATAGCCAAGCCTTCCATGGAGCTGGAACAAGCACCGTATATCCCAAGAAAGGGAACTGCCAGCGTTCGTGCTGTAAAGCTGCTGGGTATAATCTGATTGATCAAGTCTCCGCTTAAGAAAAATTGGATATCTTCCTTTTTTAAGCCTGCTTTTTTTATTGCTGTTTCACAGGCTTGCTCCAACATCTTTTTTTCTGCTTTTTCATAACTGTCCTGTCCCAGCCAAAGATCATCATGCAGCAGATCAAAGTCCTTTGATAAAGCTCCTTGTGCCTCAAAGGGCCCACCTATAGCGGCGGAGCCTGCTATGATCGGTTTTGACTCAAAAACCCAGGTTTGATGGCCCTGCAGCATTTACATCCCACCCAACATTTTAATTATGACTTTCACTAATGCAACAACAAAGGCTGAGAAGACACCATATACAATAACCGGTCCTGCTAACTTGAACATATTTCCCCCTACGCCCAAGACAAAGCCCTC
The DNA here is from genome assembly GCA_035628995.1 of Clostridia bacterium. Taxonomy (NCBI): domain Bacteria; kingdom Bacillati; phylum Bacillota; class Clostridia; species Clostridia bacterium. Next base: position 57,250 of record DASPIR010000008.1, read on the forward strand.
GCTCTTATGCTCGAGAGCAGCTGAGGCAATAGTATTGGCGAATCCGGTCACCGGCACGGCAGTTCCTGCCCCTCCCCACTGTGCCAAATGGTCATAGACCCCAAGGCAAGTAAGTGAAACAGAAATAAAAATAAGTACCGCAACTGTCGGGCTTCCTGATGTTATTTCGTCAAACTTGAAAAAGGTCATAAAAATCCACTGTATTCCCTGTCCTATCGTGCAGATAATGCCGCCGGCAAAAAATGCCTTTATGCAATTTTTGAATATTGGTCTTTGGGGCTCTCTTGCTTTGGCAAAGTCTTGATATTGCTGTTGTACAGGTGTAAGGTTCTTTCTTTTTTTACTTGACACAAATAACACCTTCTATTTAAGCAGATATGGTTTAAGTATTCTTAGCAGTTCTTCCAGTTTTTTCGCGTTTCTATTATACATAACCTTTGCATTTTCATTTTGTGTTTCTAAAGCAAATGTCTCAAGATTCGCCTGGCTTTTTTCCAGGCCGGCGTAAAGCATTTCCTTTACCTTGGGTTTCGGATTCTCAATGGAATCATCAAAAAGGTCCACGTATAGCTCCCCGGACGAATCCACCTGTGCAATAAAGACATTGTCCAAGGATACACCCAGCGTTTCAAACTGAGTCTTTAGCCAATCCTTGTTGTGGCCCAGAGAGGCCAGCGGTTCATAAAGGATATTACCGTCCAATACGACCGTCTGCGGCTCTGTCAATGGAGAGACTTTGATATCCAGATCTTGAACTGTAACCGGGTTTTTGTCAGACTTCATAAATACGCTGATATCCCCGGTAGTTTCCAGTACGGCAAACTCAACATCGGCTAAAGAAAATGCATTCTTCGTCCGGAGCGCCCTCAGAAGCTCATCACCTGTCAATCTTGCCTTCAGAAGGCTTTGTTCCATAATCCTGCCGTGTTTGATCAAGACTGTTTCCTTACCATAAATTACGTCATGTATCCATTTGCTTTTTAGAGCCAGATACTCCAGGACAATGGTGCTTATAACCCAGACCCCGAGAGGGATAAGCCCCAGGACGGGGTTTGTAATGACATTTGCTGAGACAAGTGCTGTAAGCACGGCTATAACAATATAGCTCACCATATGAAAAGGAGTTATCCGTACTATGCTTCTTTTACCCATGAATCGTACTGCAGCTAGTAATAAAACAAATATTAAAGCTGACTTGATTAGAACTTGTACCCATGTCTCCATATTGATACCTCATTTAGTTTCCTTTGTATTGCGGCTCCTGATACTCTAATAACGACAATCTTTTTTCAAGGTCATTAATAATTTCTGTTGTTGTTTCCACAGCTTCATCGTATACTGCCCTGATTTCTTCTTCTTTAGCTTGGGCTGCATAAAGCCTGATAGTTCCTTGACTGCCCTTTAAAGTAGCAAGAACTTGCTTGACCTGAGATGCTACCGTCATAAATAATTCCTCCGTTTCAGGTATTAGTTTCTCTTTTGGAGTGTCGTTTATACTAAATATTACTTGTAAATATTTTCAAGTAACCAGATATAGTTTTGCTATTTCTTGATTTATAGAGTAAATGAATATTTATTTGAGATACTATATTGGTGCATTCAATATTATAAAATTTGCCTATTAGGAGGTTGCCGATGCCGATATTGTTTGTTGTTATCATTCGTTCCGTTTTATCTTTTTTTGCATTATTACTACTTGTAAGATTAATAGGTAAACAACAGATTTCTCAGCTCACTTTCTTTGATTATGCGGTAGGTATCACAATCGGCTCTATTGCATCTACGCTCTCAGTACAGGTAGATGAAAATACTACTGCTACCTTGGTGGGTATGGGGGTCTGGGCTTCACTTGCTATTTTACTCGCGTATCTAGGCGTGCATAACGTATGGGTGCGCAAGGTCGTAGAAGGGGAGGCAACGGTGGTTATCGAAAATGGTAAAATCCTTGAAAAACACCTTAGTCGGATTCGCATTTCAATGGATGAGCTTATTTCCGAACTTCGAACTCAGGGGGTTTTTAATATCTCTGATGTTGAATTTGCCCTGTTTGAGCCGGGTGGCAAGCTCAGTATACAAAAAAAGTCCCCAAAGCAGCCACTTACTCCTGAAGACTTAAGTATTACTACCCAGTATAAAGGTTTACCTACAAACCTGATAATGGATGGAATTTTATTAGTCGATGCCCTTCAGTCTCTCAAGCTGTCCAAGGCTTGGTTGAAGCATCAGCTGAACAAGCAGAATATTAATAATATGAGCGATATATCATTAGCCCAATTGGACACAATGGGGAATCTCTATGTTGATCTGAAAGGCGATAAGCAATATTACATCATTTCTACGAATAATTAGAAGCGTGGAGGATTACACATGATAAAGAAATCTGTCATCTTTACTCTGATAACAACAGTATTAATTGCCTTATGCTCTTGTACCCTGCTAGTGAAGCCTCTTGATAAGAATATACATTTTTCTGAGCAGCTGTCACAGCTTGAGAATGATATTCGAAATGAAAACTGGGAGAAAGCAGATGAAAACCTCGAAGCTGCAAAGAAAGCATGGAAAAGGCTGAAGCCATATATTCAAGTTGAGATTGATCATGATTATGTGCATCAAATTGAAGAGAATCTCGCTAAATTGGAAGCGTATATCGATACTGAAGAACAGGCGGATGCATTGGCAAACATGCTGCTAATTCAAGAAACGTGGGAAGATATTGAATCTCTGTAAGGGCATATGTATCGGCAGAAACAGCTGAGTTGAAGAACTACAAAATTAAAGCAATCGAGGAATCTGCTGCAATACTCACAAGCATTGATTAACAATGGGTCTTAGACCCATCTTTTTTTGCGCAGCAAGGTTTACTTTTAGGAGCAAGGGCGTATAATAAAAGAGAATGATATATTCGCTTTTGTAATGGAGGTAAATTAATTGCAGTATAAAAAGGATGAGATAAAGGGGAAAATTGATGCTGCTGCATTAGCAGTATTTGCAGAGAAGGGCTACAAAGGAGCCAAAATCTCTGATATAGGGGAGAGAGCAGGAGTATCAGTGGGCAATATCTATAGGTATTATGGCAGCAAGGATGATATATTTTACGCCATTATCAGCGAGAGCTTCATAGAAGATACCAAAGGGCTGCTTAAGCAGAAGATAGAAGCTTCTGAGGGGCGGGATAGTCTTCTGGAAGAGCAGCAGGACAGCTTTTGGCTTGTCAACGAGGAAGTAATAGACTTCATGGTAGAAAATCGCCGTAAATTGATTATTGTATTTGAAAAAAGTGAAGGTACAAAATATGAAAAAGCTAAAAGTGAGCTGGTTGAATTCATTCTTGTGGAAGTGAGAAAAAGCATGGCTGCACAGTCGGGGACTTCTGAAATAAGGATCCTGGATAGTTTTACTGCAGGCATCATTTATAAAAACTTGATTGATATGGTGTTAGGCATTATGGAGGAGTCTACGGACTCTGAAACGGCAAGAAGATGCCTGCGTGCAGTCAACACATATCATATGTTTGGAATTAGCGGGTTTGTTGCAAATAAGGGGGAGCTTTATGGATATTGATAATAAGGATTATATAGAAGAGCAGGAGTATTTGGAGAATACAATTCAGTTTATCAATCAGGAGCTTGATAATGAGCTTGAACTGCTGGATGGAAAAAAGCTGGATCTTATCAAGCTGAGAAAAGAAATGTGGGAGAATACATCGCACAACGCTGAAGACTTTGCAAAGCTGACAGAGGTAAACCAGTACCTTTCGGTTCTTGAAAGTCAGACAGCCAGCTATGACGGCACATTAAAGCTAATTGAAAAGTATAGAAGGCTGCTGTCCTCTCCTTACTTCGGAAGGTTCGATTTTTCTGAAGGAGAATCGGAGGAATGCGAAAAAATATACATTGGTATTCACAATCTGATAGATATGAAATCACACAGTATAATTGTGTATGACTGGAGGGCGCCCATAGCAAGCATATATTATGAGTATGAGCTGGGTGACGCAGAGTACAGCTCTCCTCAAGGCAAAGAAACAGGCAAGGTGCTTTTGAAAAGGCAGTATAAGATTAATGGTGGCAAGCTGCTTTATTTTTTCGACAGCAGTCTTAAGATAGATGATGAAATGCTGCAGCAAGCCTTGGGTCGCAGTTCATCCCCAAAGATGAGGAATATTGTGGAGACCATTCAGAAGGAGCAAAACCTCATCATCAGAGATACTGAAAATGAGCTCCTTATTGTACAAGGTGTCGCAGGAAGCGGGAAAACCTCAATAGCACTGCACCGTATTGTTTTTCTGCTTTATCAGGGTTTAAGCACCAAGCTGAACTCAAACAATATTCTTATTATCTCACCCAATGAGGTATTCAGCAGCTATATTGCGGGTGTAATACCTGAGTTGGGGGAAGAAAATGTTCTGCAAATAACCTTTGGGGAGATTTGTCATAACTTGCTTGGTGGCAGGGGAATTATGGAAAAAAGAAGCCAGCAGCTTGAATTCCTTATCAGAGCTGACGAGGCTGCAAGTTCCTTGAAAAGCAGAAGTATGGAGTTCAAGGGTTCAAATGCATTTGCGAGGATACTGTACAGGGCGATTAAGCATTATGAGCAGAAGGTACATGTATTTGAGGATGTATATTATGATGGAAAAATGATTGAGTCAAAGCAATTCCTGAGAAACTTTTTCCTCAATGGAAAAATAATCGGACAAACAGCAGAAAGATTGAAGAGACTTGAAAAAATCATATTTGATAGAGTTCATCCCATACAGAGGGAAAGAGTTCAAAAAATTGTGAAGCGAGTACAAAAGATGGAAGGCCACGAATTTGATTACAAGGCCTTCGGACGACTGCTTTCCATAAAGGAATCGACCGAACTGCAGAAAAGAGTGAGGAAATTCACTGAGGTCGACTATATGGAAATCTACCGATTGCTGTTTAATGATAAAAATGTATTTTTTGAGCTGGCTCATGGATTGGAGCTGCCGCAGGATATTGGGGCAATACTGGAGAGTACCTGCGACAATCTCAAAAAAGGCTTTATCGAATACGAGGACTGTGCTCCGCTTCTGTATCTAAAGCTATGTCTTGAAGGAAATGAAAAATTTAATGAAGTAAAGCAAGTGGTAATAGATGAAGCTCAGGATTATTCGCCTATGCAATATCAGATTTTTAAGCTGCTGTTTGGAAAGAGCCGCTTTACTGTTCTTGGTGATATCCGACAGGCTATTGATACAGAGGGTGACTTGTCACTGTATGATGAAGTGGACAGCATTCTCGGGAAAAAGAAGTCCGTTCATCTTTTCCTGAATAAGAGCTATAGGTCTTCCCAAGAAATTAGTGCATTTTCACAACGTATACTGAAGCAAGCTCAAGACGCTATCTCCTTTGAAAGACATGGCGCGGAGCCTCTGATCTCTTCTCAGGAGGATGAGGGAAGCATGGAGGCTGCTATAGTTGAGGGTATTCAAGAGTATGTCGCAGAGGGGTTTGAAACTATTGCGGTTGTCTGCAAAACTGTAGAGGCTGCTCGAAAGCTGTACAGCAGAATCAAGGACCTTGTGGATATAAAGCTTATATCAGAAGAGGAGGATCAGATAGAGCAGGGGGCAGTGGTGATTCCTTCATACATGGCAAAAGGCTTGGAATTTGATGCGGTCATAGTACATGACGCTTCAGAGGAAAACTATTGCAGCGAGCTGGATAGAAGGCTTCTATACATTGCCTGCTCAAGAGCGCTGCACAGGTTATCGTTATACCACAGCGGAAATAAGAGCCAATTTATTTAGTACAGTAAGCCTCCCGCCAGAATTTACATAAATGGTTTTTGCTGCTAGTGTCGAATAATATTATGTAAACCTAGTAATTCGGAATAACAAAAGCCCATATTGATAAAATATAGCGGAAGAAAAATTGCGGCGAGCATGTCCGGTATGCCCCATGCAGGGAACGACAGTGCTGCGGCTGGAGCATGGACAAACTGGAGAAGCGACAACTATGGAGCAGGAACTAACTTTGATTGGATTAAGAATAACGAAATGGATGGACATTTTGACATACATTTTCTGAACAGCACCAAGCATGTGGATGGCGAGATTGATGCTGTGCATCAGGCAAATATTAAAATCTCGGCAGGCTTGAAGTAAAGAAAAATGCAGGCTGTACAAATAGTTGTACAGCCTGCATTTTTAATACTATTCTAATTCTCTTTTTTAAACCCTGCTACTTTGAAGGGTCCGAGCAGGAACATTTTTGATAGGATCAGCGCCATTTCTTCCGGAGATTTTTCCATGCCGGTTTCCAGCCAATGTTGAATGACTCCCAAATGAGCAGATAGTACATATGAGATAAAGTATTCCTGGGGAACCAGCATATTCTCTTTCTTAAATGCTTTGATAAGCTTCTTCTCAAATAGGCTGCTTTCTATAAGCTCTTTAATTTTGGTATGAAATTTCGGATCCCCTTTCGGACCTAAAATAGCCTTCATAAATGCTGAATTCTCTTTGAGATATTCGAAGACCTTTATCATGAAGGGCATAGGCTTATCTACAGAATCTACGTTAGTTACATATTCTGCGTTTACTGTATCCAGATTAGTTACTTTATCAATACCCTCTCGCAGCTCCTGTATGACTTCGTCTTCAATCTTCTCCAGCAAGTCATATTTATCAACATAGTGCAAGTAAAAGGTTCCTCTGTTGATATCGGCTTTTGCAGTAATGTCGGTAATTGATATATTGTTATATCCAGACTCTTCTATTAACTCTGATAAAGCATTTCTTATCAGCTTTTTTGTACGAATAGTTCGCCTGTCATTTGGTGACTTTAGCATTCGTATTTCCCCCATTTTTTAGCTATATTTGGAAATTATAATGAACATATGTGCTTATAATGTTGAGTAATCAACACTATAAAATGTGTTGCCTATTGCGTTATACTTTATTAACATTATAATATGCATATAAGCATTTAATCAACATGATGTCCATAATATGTGCTGTAATAGTTGCATATCCAGTGATAAATTGAAGGCCATGGAGGTGGGTGCAGCGTATCTGCTGTGCGTTGAATGAATAAGCTGTTCCATGTAGGTATTGATATCGGATCTACAACAGTAAAAGTAGTAATTTTGAATGCAAGTAAAGAGATAGTCTATAGTAAATATGAGAGGCATTTCGCTGATATTAAGAAAAAGCTTCAGCATATGCTTCATGATGCCTATAAAAGGATGGCCGATGCGCAGTTAACTGTAATGATTACCGGCTCCGGCGGAATGAATATTGCAAAAAATATGGGAGTTTCTTTCACCCAAGAGGTTATAGCCGCCACAAAGGCAATCAAAACCTATTATCCCCAGACTGACGTAGCAATTGAATTGGGTGGGGAAGACGCAAAGATTACATATTTTACTGATGGAATAGAACAGAGAATGAACGGTACTTGTGCAGGGGGCACAGGTTCTTTTATAGATCAAATGGCTTCTTTGCTTAGAGTAGATGCAATGGGGCTAAACGAGCTGGCCAAGAATCATAAGGTCATTTACCCTATAGCGGCCAGATGTGGAGTTTTTGCAAAGACTGATGTGCAGCCACTCTTAAATGAGGGTGTAGCAAAGGAGAATATTGCAGCGTCCATACTTCAGGCTGTTGTCATTCAGACTATCAGTGGGCTGGCATGCGGAAGACCTATCAGAGGGAATGTAGCTTTCCTGGGCGGGCCGCTGTTTTTCCTTTCAGAGCTGAGGGAACGGTTTATTGATACCTTGAAACTGAAAGGGGAGCAGATAATTTTTCCTGAAAACTCACAGCTCTATGTAGCAATCGGAGCAGCTTTATCTTCTTTAGATGAGGCATTTGTATCATTTAAGTCATTGCTTAGCAATTTAGAAAACCATGGAAGCATTTCCAATGGCGAAACAAATAGATTAGCACCGCTTTTCTCTGACGAGAAAGAATATTCGGAGTTCAAATCAAGACACAGCAGGAATTCTATAAAAAGACGAGAGTTGTCAACCTTCGAGGGAGAATGCTTTTTAGGAATAGATGCGGGCTCAACAACTACAAAGATAGCCCTGGTAGACGGCGAAGGTGCCCTTCTGCACACTTATTACGGGAGCAATGAAGGAAGCCCTCTCAAGTCCACAATAAAAGCACTTAAAGAGCTTTACAGTCTTTTACCGGAAAAAGCGAAGATAGTAAATTCAACTGTTTCAGGCTACGGAGAAGGCCTGCTGAAAGCAGCCTTAAATATAGATATCGGTGAAATAGAAACAATCGCCCATTATAAAGCCGCTGAGTTTTTCTGCCCGGGAGTAGACTTTATATTGGATATTGGCGGCCAGGATATGAAGTGCCTGAAAATAAAGGATGGCGTAATTGAGAGCATACTCCTGAATGAGGCTTGCTCTTCAGGCTGCGGCTCGTTTTTAGACACCTTCGCAAGCTCGCTGGGTATGGGCATAGAAGAGTTTGCGGCAGAAGCAATAGCAGCAGAGAAACCTGTTGACCTTGGCTCAAGATGTACCGTATTCATGAACTCAAGGGTTAAACAGTCTCAGAAGGAAGGCGCATCAGTAAGTGATATTTCTGCAGGTTTATCCTATTCGGTAATAAAAAATGCATTATTTAAAGTAATTAAAGTCAAAAGCCCGGAAGAGCTTGGAGAAAAAATAGTCGTCCAAGGTGGCACCTTCTATAATGACGCAGTGCTTAAGAGCTTTGAAATCCTATCGGGCAGAGAAGCCATAAGACCGGACATCGCAGGTATAATGGGGGCCTTTGGAGCGGCTTTGATATCAAGAGAAAGATATGAAGAAGGACATAACACAAGCTTGCTGGATGAAGGTCAGCTGAATGGTTTTGACCTTAATACAGGTATTTCCAGGTGCGGGTTGTGTTCAAACAACTGCTTGCTAACCATAAACAAGTTTGGAAATGGCGGAAGCTTTATATCAGGGAACAGATGTGAAAGAGGAGCAGGTAAGGAAAAGGAACATGGCTCTTTGCCAAATCTGTTTGATTATAAATATAAGAGAATTTTTAAATATAAACCTTTGGATATTAAACAGGCACGCAGGGGTATAGTAGGTATCCCAAGGGTTTTGAACATGTATGAGGATTATCCTTTCTGGTTCACAATGTTTACTGAGATGGGCTTTAGAGTGGAATTATCCGACAGATCCTCAAATAAGCTGTACGAAAAGGGCATTGAGACAATACCTTCAGAGTCTGTATGCTATCCCGGCAAGCTGGTGCATGGGCATATCATGAATCTTATTGAGAAGGGCGTAAAATTCATTTTCTATCCTTCCATCACACATGAGCAGCGAGAGCAGAAGGAGGCAGACAATCATTTTAATTGCCCTATAGTGGTTTCATATCCTGAGGTTATAAAAAACAATATGGATGTTTTAAGAGAAGAAAATATATTGTTTATGAAGCCATTCCTTCCCTTTGACAATGAAGACAGGCTGATAAACCGATTGCACAAGGAATTCAAAGCATTTAATATCGGCAAAATGGAAATCAGAGAATGTGTGCGCAGGGCTTATAAGGAGCAGGAAGCTTTTAAAAAGGATATCCAAAAGGCTGGAGAAGATGCACTGAAGCTTATGAGAGAGAAGGGCTTCAAGGGAGTAGTACTTGCGGGAAGGCCTTATCATGTAGATCCTCAGATACATCATGGCATACCGGATATGATAAATTCCCTTGGTATGGCAGTGCTGACGGAAGACTCAGTATCTCATCTGGGACGCATTGAAAGACCCCTCAGAGTAGTGGATCAGTGGGCATATCACACAAGGCTCTATGCTGCAGCAAGCTTTGCAGCAAAGCAGAAGGACTTGGAGCTGGTGCAGCTGAATTCCTTTGGATGCGGACTGGATGCTGTTACGACAGACCAGGTGCAGGAGATACTGCACGGAAATTCGAAGATTTATACAACTCTTAAGATAGATGAAGGAAACAATCTGGGAGCGGCGAGGATAAGACTTCGTTCCCTAAAGGCTACAATGTCAGAACGAGAGAAAAATGGCTTTGAGCTTAAGAAGATAGACAACAGGTATAAGAAAGTGGAGTTTACGAAAGCCATGAGGCAAAAGCACACTATTCTGGTACCTCAGATGTCTCCTATGCATTTTCAATTTTTAGAAGAGGCATTCAAACAATCCGGCTACAATATGGTGATACTGGCATCAACAGATTACGGAGCTGTAGATGAAGGCTTGAAGTATGTAAATAATGATGCCTGCTATCCTGCGATAATTGTCATAGGGCAGCTTATAGAAGCATTAAAATCCGGCAAGTATGATTTGAACAATACTTCAGTCATGATATCTCAGACTGGCGGAGGCTGTAGGGCTACCAATTATATAGGCTTCTTGAGAAAAGCCCTGAAGGATGCCGGGTATGAAAAAATCCCTGTGATATCCCTAAATGCTATAGGTATAGAGAAGAACTCAGGCTTTAAATTTACCATGGACCTGTTGAATAAAGCGTTGATGGGACTTGTATATGGCGATTTGTTAATGAATGTACTTTATAGAGTCAGACCCTACGAAAGAATCAAAGGCTCTGCCAATGAGCTATATGAAAAATGGGCTGCAATATGTACAAAATCCCTGAGCTATGCCAATAGAAAGGTTTTCAAGGAAATCATCGGGCAGATCGTAAAGGAATTTGAAGAGTTTGAGATAATCAATGAGGTTAAGCCTAAGGTCGGCTTGGTCGGGGAGATACTCGTCAAGTTCCATCCGACAGCAAACAATAATGTTGTAAGCCTGGTGGAGGCTGAAGGTGCAGAAGCAGTAATGCCCGGACTCACTGACTTCCTACTGTATAGCGCTTATGGTCTGGACTATAAGTATAAGTACTTGTCAGGAAGTAAAATGTCTCAGATATTCGGCAACGCAGCTATCAAGATTATAGAATATTTTAGGAGTGCCTATAGAGATGCATTATCGACCAGCTATAGGTTCTATGCTCCAAAAACAATAGAAGAAATAGCAGAAGGAGCCTCCTCAGTTGTGGGTTTGGGCCACCAGACCGGAGAAGGCTGGTTCCTGACAGGTGAGATGGTTGAGCTTATACACAGCGGAGTCAAAAACATCATCTGCATGCAGCCCTTCGCCTGCTTGCCAAACCACGTAACCGGAAAAGGAATGATGAGAGAACTAAAAAGAGTCTACCCCGGAACCAATATAGTAGCCATAGACTATGACCCGGGCGCAAGCGAAGTAAATCAGCTGAACAGGATAAAACTTATGATTTCAACAGCATTTGAAAATATCGAAGGGCTTAAGACCCATAAAGTAAAATCCTTTGTCCCGAAGGACTATGGACAGATGCATGGGACGGTGAGCATATAAAATGTAGGGGCGAACATTGTTCGCCCACCTAAAATACCTAACGTAGGGAACGGTGTCTCACCGTTCCTTTATAATTTAGGGCATTCGGATTATAATATCATTTAGGCCTACATAATTGTGCACGGAAAGTCGGATAGTTGCATTCAATTTCTGCTATTCTATTGATGAGAGGAGGTCATAAAAATGGATTTGCTTAAAAAAATGAATGAATCACTGAACTATATTGAAGAAAACCTTACTGATGATATTGACTATAAAGAAGTAGCAAGGCTGGCTTTTTGCTCTGAATATCATTTCAAAAGAATGTTTTCGTTCCTTGCAGGTATTACACTATCGGAGTACATCCGCCGCAGACGCCTTACTATGGCAGCATTTGAGTTTAACGATAGCAGCACAAGGATAATTGATGTGGCGATTAAATATGGATACAACTCACCGGACTCTTTTACAAGAGCTTTTCAAAGCCTGCATGGGATAACACCATCAGAAGCCAGGAACAATGGTCAATCACTAAAAGCCTATCCACGAATGACCTTTCAGCTATCAATTAAAGGAGGAAGTGAAATGAACTACAGAATTGAAGAAAAAGAGGCATTCCGCATAGTCGGCATCAAGAAAAGAGTTCCTATAATATTCAACGGAGTTAACCCCGAGATTGCCTCTATGTGGAAAAGTCTGAATGATGAGACAATAAATAAACTTAAGAGTCTTTCTAATGTCAAACCATTGGGACTGCTTAGCGCATCCACGAACTTTTCAGAAGGCCGAATGGAGGAAAAAGGCGAGCTTGATCATTATATAGGCGTGGCAACAACAAAGGAGTGCCCAGATAACCTGACACAGCTCCAAGTCCCCGCCTCAACCTGGGCTGTATTTGAAGCAGTCGGACCCTTCCCCGATACACTGCAAAATATCTGGGGACGCATCTATTCCGAATGGTTCCCATCCTCAAGCTACGAGCAGACAGAAGGCCCGGAGATTTTGTGGAATGAGAATAAAGATGTAACTTCACCAAAGTTTAGAAGTGAGATATGGATACCGGTTTTGAAAAAGTAGGGAATTGATAGACGTTAGCGAAGGTAGCACGAGTTGCTGCCTTCTTTATTTTTTTGCTACCATCCGGAATATATTGGAATTTGTGGAGGAGTTTTGGATAAATAGTAGAACTTATAATATAATAACAACGAAATGCATTCTATGTGATTATTGTATAGTACTAATTTAAATGTATTGTGGATAATGTATATAATAGTAAGCTGGCATGAGATTAATTATTGTACTGCAATTTCAAATATCAGTTTTGCAGACTAATTTTGTATATTAACTGTTTTGATTCATAATCATGAGGCTAAAAATATGAGTGGATAAGGTAGCATAGATAATCGACTTATAGAAACTTCGACATAATAAAAGCTTTCTATAAAGGTATTTGAAATCTGAAACATGAGCAGGTCAGTACCTGAGGTGCATTTCTAAAAAGATACTAGGTGTACAAGCCATCATATAGCAAATTGTAATTGAAATGAGGTTTCAAAAGGCACGTAATGGAGGATACAAGAATATGCTATTCTATCATATTCAAGTTCAAAGATTTTGGCTTATCAAGTGGGGATATATTTCAGGGACTGTGGATAGTAAAGATGATGTAGGTAAGGAGAATAACTAATTAAGATGTGGCAATAGATATTTGTATATCTGGACATGTAGTATTATTATTATCTAGATGGAATTAAAAAGGTAATATGTCTACTTCTAATTTGAACTTGCGTCTGTCTCCTGCTATTTGTTCAAATTAACTGAAAAAGTGAGTCAATATATTATTAAATAGAATAAAAACCATATATACTAAGGAGGTATAATTAAGAATGTTAAAGTCTATTCAGTTAAAGAATTTCAAGAGCTTTGTTGATACAAAGGATATTGAACTTACACCCATTACTTTGCTATCTGGGCAAAATAGTAGTGGAAAGAGTACTTTAATACAAGCGCTATTAGTTCTTAAGCAAACCCTTGAAAGTCCATTTTCGGAAGAACCACTTATATTAAATGGAGCATATGTTTCACTCGGTGAATATTATGATATTTTAAACAGTCAAGCAGATTGTGGTGATTCAATCGAATTTGGTGTAAAATTGAAGAATACTAGCGCTATAAATAAAGGACCTAATGAAATAGATATGTTTAAATATCCGTTATTAATGCAGAATAACATTAAGGAAGTAAGCCTTAATATTGAGATTGATACTCAAGTGATTAATGAAGAGCAAAGGGGTAATTTACTAAAACTAAAAAGAGCTAATATATCTAGTGTTATAGATCAAGAGAAATTTGACTTAAATATAGTGAGAAATATTAATCTTATAGAAAAACTTAATCAAAATTATGATTTAGATAATAATTTTAAATTTGATGATATAGGAATGATATTTGATATAGATAAGCCGAGAAAGTTTGATCCGAAACCAGAAGCCGTAAAGATGAACAAGTTTTTACCAGATATTGTGTTTCATCCTAAAAATCAAAAATTAATTGAGATACAAGACAAGTTTTTTGAAAAATTTACCATGGTATTAGATAAATTAATTGGTGTTATATCAGATAATAATGATTTCTCAAAAAATGGACTTAAACCATACTATATGATAAGAACTGTACATGCCAAATATTTTAAATATCGACGCAAAAAAGAAAGTAACGAATTTGATGAAGCTAAAATAATCGCAAAAGATGAAATATTACAATTGTTGGAAAATTTGATTAGTGATTATGCAGAATATCATTTTAAAGAAATTCAGAGCTATATGAATTCGATTCTTTCAAAACTAGAAATAGATGAATTGAAAGAAGTTAAATGTTTTGTTGATAGTTATGTGTCTATAATTAATGAAGCCAGAAATGCGAGGAAGACTTTGGCTCTAAAACTTGCTAAAAACCTAAGGCTGTGTAATAACAATGTTCCCGCTACTTTTGGAGATGTTAATGATTATATAGTAAATGCATTTAATAAAATATACTATCTAGGTCCCTTAAGAGAAGAACCTAAAGTATTCTATAGGCGTTCTGGCTCTACAGACCCAATGTATGTTGGACAGAAGGGAGAAAATGTCGCTTTTGTGCTTAAATATTATAATAATAGAATAATAACAACAATACTACCAGGCGACAATCGCTATGAACCTAAGAATTCAATTATAGAACAGAAAACGTTAGGTATTGCAGTGAAAGAATGGTTGAAATATATAGGAATAGCAAATGATGTAAAAGTAGAAGAGATGGGGAAAATTGGACTTAGTCTTCGTGCTAACATATATGGAGACAAAGATGCTGACTTAACAAATGTTGGGGTAGGTGTTAGCCAAGTACTTCCATTGATTGTTATGGGTTTAGCAGCTCCGATAGACTCAATATTAATATTTGAACAACCGGAACTCCATTTACACCCATATGTGCAAAGCCGTCTTGCTGATTTCTTCATTGCAATGTCAAAGTTAGGAAAGCAAATAATTGCGGAAACTCATAGTGAACATTTAATTCACAGAATGAGATATCATATAGCAGCTCGAAATATTAATATTAGTGAAGATATAAATGTTTACTTTGCTCAAAGAGACAATGAAGCTAAAAAATCTGATATTATCAAAGTTAATATTGATAAGTTTGGTGCTATTGACAGTTGGCCCAAAGGATTCTTTGATGAAACGAACAAGCTTTTAGATGACATTTTAAATGCAGCTTTAGAAAGAGAAGATATATTCTAGAATGGGGGGGAGAGGTTTGATTCCAGTATTGATAGAGCCTTCTAATCTTTGTTTTGACCTTGCATATAGTAATACTAAATTTTTAAACCAAGCAGATGAAATAAATGAATTTAAAGCTTTCGTTAGAGAAGTATCAGCTATGTTTGATAAGCTTATAGAATTTAAGCTTGCTATTGCAGTTACAAAAGAATTAAGAGAAATATTTGCACATTCTGTCCCAATAAGTATATATGGAGGTAATACTCCTTTGGAAAAACTAGCAATTGAAGTTTTAAGCAAAAAATTAAAGCTCAATTCAAAAGTTGTACATAAGTATGGAGATCATGGTATAGAAATTGACTTTGAAGAAATTTCAGTAGATAAAACTTTACCAATATATAATACAGATACTTATTTGCATTGGAGAGATATGGCAGCCCTTGTTGTAATTAATAGATTGCCGAATTGTACTTTAAAGTCTAGAAGGCTGACCATATTTAAAAGTAAGTATGCTTTATTAAAAGGCAATAAAGGAATAAGTGAAAACTTATGCATCGCAGATAGCTTAGAGTATTTAAGTGATTCTGATGAAGTTAATATGTTCAGATTTATTCTTGGTCTTTTAACTAATGATAATGTTCATGTAGTTCCATGTGCTGGTACTGGAACACATAGTTCTATGTGGGGTAACAGCATTGAATGTATCACCGATATTCCTACATTAGAGCGTGAGTTGATTAAAAAGTTGATAAACACAGGTTGCGTTAAATCACTTACATTTCTTTCATTCGAAAAGACGTTACCTGCTGTTGGGTCTCCCATATTAGAAATAGATAAAGTAGTCGAAAAAGATAAAAGTACACAGTTACTGTGTACTTTGAGAGGGAAAGGAGTCAAAAAGCATTGTCAGGATGTTAGTATCGAGATTGGAAATGAATATGCAAGTAGCTTTAAGAGTTATTTTGGTAAAGCTATAAGCTTAGATAAATTGGACAAGCTATTTGAGTTAAATGTAGCAATTACAAAAGAGCAATAATTAAAATAGAGAGTTTAGATCTAAATGAAGAAAATAATTAATTAAGTGCCAGATACGGGGACGAGGGTGGGACGAGGGGACAGGTACCTTGTCCCTACGTAAATTATTGATATACTTTTGTTGAGGTGATGGACTTGTCAAGAGATGAAAGAATTAGAAGCAAAAGCAGAATATACCACATAATGCTTCGAGGAATGGGACGAGGGGACAGGTACCTTGTCCCTACGTAAATTATTGATATACTTTTGTTGAGGTGATGGACATGCCAAGAGATGCAAGAGTTAGAAGTAAAAGCAGAATATACCACATAATGCTTCGAGGAATAAACAAACAAGATATTTTTGAGGATGAAGAAGATGTAGAGAGATTACTTGAAACAATAAAGAAATATAAAGAAGTGAGTGAATTCGAAATATTTGCCTACTGTATAATGAGCAATCACATTCATATGCTTATTAGAGAGACTGAAGAATCCATTTCAAATATAATCAAGCGGATAAGCAGCAGTTATGTATTCTGGTACAATAAGAAGTATGAGCGGTGTGGGCATATGTTTCAGGAGAGGTTCAGGAGCGAAGCTGTAGAAAGTGATGAATACTTTTTGTCGGTACTGAGATATATTCATCAGAACCCGGTGAAAGCGGGAATAGTTAAGGACATTCATGATTATAAATGGAATAGCTATAAAGAGTATATTGGAAAAACTGAAATAGTAGATGTAGATTTTGCATTGGATATGTATTCATCTGATAGAAAAAGAGCAATAGAATTATTCCAGAACTTTAATATGCAGAGGAACAATGATATGTGCTTGGAAGATGAGGAAAAATCAAGGGTATCAGATAGTAAAATAAAGGAGTATTTCAAGGAACTGGATATAATGGATCCGAAAGAAGTAAGACAGCTAGAAAAGGGCAAAAGAGATGAAATTCTGAAGAAACTTAAAATAAAGAATGGAGTAACAATAAGACAATTATCCAGGATTACAGGAATATCAAAGAGTGTAATAGATAGAACTTAGGGACAAGGTACCTGTCCCTTATGTCTTGGTACCTGTCCCCTATGTCTTCTTTCGAAGAGCCAGGTCGGAGATCGTATTAATGGGGCATATGGTACACCATGTTTTAGGCTTGAACAGCCAAGCTAGTATCAACCCTAAAACAGTAGTTGTAAACATCATTGAGTAAATCCTAAAGGATAACTGTATAGCCCAATCCGGGAAAACTCCAAAATTGAGGAATTGAGGCATATCCCACGGTATCTGAAAAGCAATCATAAATCTTACCTTATCCATTAAAGGTCTTCTGCCTGCGAATACCATAATCGTCGACATTGTTAAGACAAAGAAGTTAAACAGAAAGTAAGCCAGCATGATCCATTTTGCTCTGCCGTTTATCAGCCACTTCGGACCGGGCTTTCCCGTTAAGGATCTGTTTTGAAATAGTACACTGAACAAATTGGCTCTAGGGCAATAACCCTGGCACCAGGTCTTACGTTTATCCTTGGCGAGCAGAATAAACGGTGTGATGATACATGCAAATCCGACCCATGCAAAAATGATATTGAAAAATCCAAGCGCAAAAAACAATAGTGTGAGGATATATAGATAATTCGTCCAATTTTTCTTCATATAAAGCACGTCCTTTTCTCTAAATTAAGATCATCATTTTTTATAACGAGTAGGCGTATCTGTTCCACCTTAATTTTTCAAAATACTTTAATTAAAGCCTTTTTTATAAGTTATTGCTTTTACAGGGCAAATCTGCGTACAATTCATACACAAAAGGCAATGTGTCGGATCAATTTGTACGCCTTTTTCCTTTTCTATCTTAATGGCATCACCGGGACAATCACGTTCGCAAGCTGAGCAGCTGATGCAGCCACTGGCTTTAATCCCAAGCTTGGAAAACCTGCCTGTCAAGCTGAATAAAACGCCCCATGGGCACAAATACCTATGCCATGACCGTTCGTTAATAAAAAATGCAGTAATAAGGCCCAATGGTATGATGATTAAAGGCAATGGGAATTTCCGTCCCTGCGTAATCGTATAAATGGTATACCCAAGACCAATTAGAAATAAGCTGA
This sequence comes from Clostridia bacterium, assembly GCA_035628995.1. Lineage (NCBI taxonomy): Bacteria > Bacillati > Bacillota > Clostridia > Clostridia bacterium. Next base: position 75,460 of record DASPIR010000008.1, read on the forward strand.
ATACGATCCAACGGAGCTTCTCTGTTTTAAGGATTCCCGGAATTTGCTTTTTCTGCAGTTTGAGTTTTTTACTTAACCAGACCGCAGGCTTCATGAGTGTATTGATTGGGCACGCCCAACCACAGTAAAATCTTCCGAAGAAGGCAGCCAGGATAATAGATAGGAATATGAAACCCATCCACAGTTGTGCTTTACCTGTAAACATGACGAACAGAAAAAAGCCTAAAAATAATAATTGCACAATTCCCCTTGTATTTCTAATCATTGGTATCCTCCTAATATAATATTGACTATACCCGTATGGGGTATGTTCAATATTATACGGACATAAGATATATTTGTCAATTCATATATTATGATATTACGATATTACGATATATGGGAAATCTTCTATTTATGAAATTTTTTAATGACCTCATCTACCTCGGGAATGCCGCCTTGGTAGATCAGAGTTAGATGCCAGTCTGTCAACTGCGTGTCCAGCGAAGCTGGACTGTGCTAACCGGTGAAAGTCCGGTCCCGGTAGTCGCCAAGGAGCCGGGTAAGAGGGTAGGTGTCAGGCCCGACGTTTAGTCAGTTATTTAAGAAAAAGCTAATAACAACCGTCTAACAGTGCTTTCCCTGACACTTGATTTCTTACGTAATTCAACAAACAAAAAAATACAAAATTGTTGCGCATTGGAAAATATAAGGCTATAATTATTGTAGGGGAATTGAAAAAGGTCGCCATGACCTGTAAGTGCTCGAACACTTACAGGCTCATGCAGGTGAAACACCACCCACAAACGCAGCTTTCGCTGCCACAGCAACCTTATGTTATTATAGTCTATTTTTACAGTAATTTCAAGAACCGTTCCATTGCATTGATGTTACAGTGTGTTTGCATTGTAATTTGCATGGATGCCGGGGATCTGAATGATAACATAAAGTGCATGTGTGGGATAAAACCTGCATATGCACTTTTTCAATTTCCCCTCCTAAAGAAGATAAGGAGGGGAAATATATGATAAAAGGTCCTAATTGCATTCAGCTTGCGGGGCAAGGAGGTATAGGGTATGTACGGTTTTTTTAGGTTCAGCAGCATTAGAGAGGGACTTATTTTCATAGCAGTACAGTCAGCCATTCTGACCATTGCTTTGCTTTACGAGTATCGGCGGAAGCGGCTTGAGAAAAAACAGAAGGATCTGAAGAGCCTTATATTTGACATTGAAATTCTTACAGAGCATAAGCATAAGTGATGTAGAATAGGTGCCAGGCCCGACATTTAGAGAGTTATTTAAAAGTATTGACCTTCTGATATGCTGGAGTCAGTATTGTATCGGGAGGTTTTTTTATGGGAAGACCTAAATAAAAAGTATTAGAATTAACCATATTACGGTTAACCGTACCACAAGTAATTACGAAAAGCTAGCTGGGTATAGTTAAAAGTTCCCAATATACTGCCGATAATATTTTAGACCCAAATTAAAGGAGTGTATTGATGTGAATATTACTAATTCTATAGACATGCAGACATTCTCTTATCGTTTCAATAACGTAAAGAGTGATAAAAACACAAGTTATAAAGACGAATTTACGAATGCACTTAGTAAACAAATGCAAGAAAGAATAAGCGACAGGTTGAACAACAGCAGAAGAACAAGTTCAATTCCTCCTATGTTGCTGGATAAATTAAAGACCTTATCAGGACCTGTGTTTGAAGATGTTACATATAATGAAGAGTATGAACATTTATTTGAATGCGGAGAGTATAAGCTTTTTAGGACTTATTTGGATAACGTCGAAGGGGATGGGGGGAAAGCATACTATCTTATCAGATTGAGACCATGCAGTAAGGATGCAAAAATTGATAGCGATAAGTTGCAGGATATATTTGAAAAAGCGATTGAAATTGTTAATAATGTAATACCTATTTATGCGAAAATGAATGGCACGGCTATTCTCGCTGGAATAGACTATCAATTACCATTTTGTGAAGCTACCGGGAAGGTTGACTTTAAGTCTTTTGTCAAAGATTTAATGCAAGGCTTGAATTGTGAAATCAGCAATTTACCAATTGATGATCATATAAAGGAAGAACTGCAAAAAATGCTAAAGGAATGTGAAGATATTCTTTCAAAAGCTATTGATAAATAAAGTGCTGTACCTGGCACGTAATTCTATTAGACATTTAGCAATCATTATCGTAAAATAAAGTAAGATATTAACAAAAAAGCAGGAGTGATTTAATGAAATCATTAATTATTTATTCTTCTACTCACCATGGAAATACAAAAAAAATAGCTGCCGTAATAGCAGAAACTCTTGGAGCGGACTTACTCCAAACAGATGAGGTGAAAAGCAATTTATTAAAACAATATGATTTAATAGGTTTTGGTTCAGGTATTTTTAATGGGAAGCATCATGCAAAATTATACCAAACAATTGAGAAAGCAAAAATCAAGGGTAAAAGTGTTTTTGTATTTTCTACGAGCGGAACAGGAAATAATAAATATAATAAATCGCTCATAGACCATCTTACATCTAATGGTGCATTAGTTAAGAACAGTTTTTCATGTAAGGGTTTTGATACCTATGGTATATTCAAATGGATAGGTGGAATTGCTAAAGGACATCCGGATAGTAAGGATATAGAAAGTGCACGAAATTTTGCAAAGGCTCTTTTAAATTGAGTCAATTTACTACATACTTCAATTTTTATGGTCATTTTTTAGCAGTTTCCCTGATACCGAATTCTTTACCCTAAATACAAATTTGTGCCAATAACCGTCTAGCAGTCGTGCCTGGCACTTGATTTCTGGTGGAGAGGGAGCAGAAATAGGATGTTTATAAAACACATTATTATGATATAATTAGGTTAGGGATTTTGTTTGATTTGTTGGAGGTGATGTCAAAATGCTAACTATAAATAAGATCAAAAATTCAATAAGTGATATTATGGTAAAATATCCAATAAAGAAGATATCACTATTCGGGTCATATGCAGATGGTAGCGCAAGCGAAGAAAGTGATATAGATATTCTAGTTGAGTTTTTATCTCCTAATGTCTCACTGTTTTTGCTTTCAGACATCAAAAATGAGATCGAGTCAAGATTGAATAGGGAAGTAGATTTGATACATGCTCCTGTAGATGAGTATTCATTAATAGAAATAAATAAGGTAGTTGATATCTATGAACAATAGAGATTATCAGATAATAAAAAAGATATTGCTGGAAATTGATATAATTGAGGAACTAATAAAGGGATTTGACTTAGGAAAGTTTATAAGTGACGAACGCACAAAGAGAGCAGTTTGTATGACACTTATAAACATAGGAGAGCTTACTAAAAGTCTCACCGAAGAATTCAAACTGTCCTTTGGCCAAATTTCATGGCGAGGAATAGCCGGTATGAGAGACATTACTGCCCATAAGTATCAAACATTGAAGATGGGTGACGTATGGATTACCCTAGCAAATGATATTCCAAATTTTAAAATGCAGTTGAATGATATATTGAAAAATATTTAATTCAGGGATAGCAATTCAACACATGCTATCCTTTTCCTTTATTATGAAAATTAATGAGGATTAAAAGGAGACAAGCCTATGTTGATAGAATGTACTAATAGAATTACGTGCCAGGCTCTGAGGTTACTAATAGAATTACGTGCCAGGCTCTGAGGTTATTAGGTTATTATACTTATTGGTTTCAGTAACCAAATAACCTTTGCACTAGGCACCTAAATACTGAAGAGACTAAAAATAAAGAACGGAGTAACAATAAGACAATTATCCAGGATTACAGGAATATCAAAGAGTGTAATAAATAGAACTTAGGGACAAGGTACCTGTCCCCTATGTCCCTTTAGATTCTCCTTTTTAATCAACCTGCCGAAAACAATTATGGATTAGAAGGTTGAGCGTTAAGCCAATTCATGTGATGACTTCGGTCTTTACCAGGTATTTCATAAAACAACTGAGACAAGAAAGAAGCTTCGTGAATGACGAGACTTACTGTTGAGAAAATTCTCATCATGTCATCACGGAATGGATACCGGTTAGATACAAGATTCTCCACAGGCCATTCAAGATAATTTGCTAATAAGTCATATTTTTCAGCGTAACTTTGCACAAGTTTTGCAAAATTGACCTGTTCAGTGAGCGTTCTTTGGTCTGCATGAAGTTGCAGATTTTCAGTTCCGGGAGCTATTATTCCACGTTTAGTCCAATCCTGTATTGTAGAATCAAGATTTAGTGACTTCACATGTTCCTCGACGTCTTGTCGAACTTTATGGGTCTCAATAAGGTTCCCTGCTCTGTTAAACGCAAGCGCCGCTTCAATGCATTTCAATCGCCCAGACTTTGCAGCTTCTGCAGCAAGGGGCAGATTGTGCTTGTCATCCTCAGCGAACATAGAAAAGATGAGTGATAAGCCCTCTAAGGATTCAATAGTTCCTTTTAATATATGGGTCTTCATTAAGTCATTCGCAGCTTGATCTTCGAGTATATCGGCTTCGGGGAAAGGCCGCAAGCCAGACAAACTACCACCGGTAGCTTTGTTTTTCGGTCATTGAGGATTACATACCCAACCCATAATGTCATTCTCCTTTCAAGTTAGATTTATTATTTGATTGAACATTATTTAAATATTCGAAATTTATGGTTCCATTATTGCGTTAGATTTATTCAAACAAATTGATGTGTAGTGCATATCCAATAGAACTGCTAAAGAAAGAAATAGAGAAACTTTAGCCTTTGCATCTTGTACCCAAAATTATGCAATATCTAATAAAAATAAAGGAGATGAAGTTTTGAATAGAACAAAGCTCAAAGAAGCCGAAGAAAGATTTCTTGCGCGATACCCCGGGGGCTTTTCTGATCCATTGATGCTCGAAATTGCGAAGAAGCATAAAGTAGAGAAAATGAACAAATTGGCACAGGATAGCTTCGCAATTGAACAATTTGAAAGTTCAAACAAAATTGCCGATTCCATGAGCAAGATTGTCAGCCAGTCTTCTATGGTTTCAATTTTTGAAAAACCCAAATTTAGAGACCTGGTAAAAGCCATCGACGACAATGAAAAAGAACGTCTATCTCTTGGATTGAAGGAATTCCTACATGGGGATCAGGAGTCTGGCTTTAAGCTGATGTCTGACTTGCTCAGAGAATACAAGCTGGCTAAATGGCCGTTGTTAACAGTATACCCCGTCTATTACAGACCGAGTGTGGAAGTTTTCATCAAACCTACCACCGCAAAAGGCGTTATTGAGTACTTTGAATTGGAAGGACTCAAATACAGCCCTAATCCAACCTTTGGATTTTATAGGGCTTATCGGGAACAAATCAATCAGATGAAAGAGGAAGTTGCTGCTTCACTGCACTTTGATAATGCGGCTTTCTGTGGTTTCCTTATGATGTCTATTGAGAATTTTACAGACTCCAAAAAGGCAGATGAATAAAATGTGTACCGGGTACAGCAGTTAAGTGGTTATTTTTGATTCGCTTCACAATAACCGCATATCCTCTATAATCGGGACAATAATAAATGAGAAGTTTTAAAGACCAGGCAGACTCGAAAAACAATTCATAAATTATGGGAGGAATTCTAATGATTAAAGCTTATTTAGCAGGGGTTGAATCTCTATATGAGGGAGAGAATATAGAAGTTCGATATAGTATCTATGAGGATCAAGCGCTCTTATGCAATGAATCTATCGTGATGGAATACAAGAAGCCAGCAATTGTAGGACAAATTGCATTGATAACACTCCTAAGGAAATTGAAAAAGTACATGGGTAAAGAGATAGTCATTATTATTAATGATGCTGCTTTATATGAGATCGTTAGAGGAACATCAACAACGAAAAATAATGATGTTCTAAAAATGGCAGTTCAAACGAGAAAAGAGTTTAACATGTTTCGAAACATTGATATTAAGGATATTAGTAAAGATAAAGCAGAATTGGTGGAATGGCAGAAAGTGTTATGGAGTTAAGGAGCTATATGGTGCATTATACGGTAAGTAAGATTGGATAATAATTATATACCGGTGAGATGAAATTTCATCTTGACCGGTTTTATTATTTTTATGGATATACTCAAATTTATATTTCTAAATATGTGATAAGAATCACATATTTAGAAATATGGAAATGATATATTATATATGTAAGTTATTATTATCTAAATGATAATATATTGGATGAAATAAGTTAATATGAGGAGGATTAATAATGGAACAATTTATAAAAAACATTGAACTTTCGAAGGTGCTGGAAATGGAGTCTTTGGTTACATATCAAGAAGGACAAGTAATTAGCAGGACTTTAGCTCAAGGAAAAAATTTAAGCTTAACCTTATTTGCTTTTGCCAAAGGGGAAGAAATAAGTTCTCACTCATCTAGTGGAGATGCAATGGTGTATTTGCTTGATGGAGAAGCGGATGTAACAATTGGTGAAAAGACTTTTCATCTGAAAAAAGGTGAAACTATTGTAATGCCGGCAGGAATATCTCATGCACTACTGGCTAGTGAACAATTTAAAATGCTTTTAGTTGTGGTGTTTAGACCTTAGTATTCAATCAATAGATTTATAAAATAAGGGGGCAGAATTATGAGTTTTAGAGAATTCACGGCAAATATTCTATCAATCAGGGATTACGAGGAAACCCGCTTAAGAGGGATAGAGCTTGCTGATATCAGTGAATATTTGAGAAAAATTAATGATGGTATTGGCAGAGAAAAAGGTTTTTCACTTATTATGATCATAAATGGTAAAGAGGTTTTCGATGACTTAGAGGGTATTGGCGGCTACAGCGGCATTATGATCAAAAGTCCGCATTACATAGCGCTTACTACTACCAAAGAAGATACTGAAGCTGAATTTTTGGGAGCATATTATATGCAGGCAGCAGTCAAAAAGCTGTACGATATGAATATAGGCAGCTGTTGGATAAATATAAGAAGCATATCTCACGACTTAAAATCGAAGCTGTTGAAAAACCATGAAGGAAGCATCAACTATCTATTGGCGCTCGGACTTGCAGATGAGGAAGCTATTAAACAGAAGACTCCACACATGACTGTAACAAATACAACGCCTGAATATAAACAAAACCCCTATGGAACAAAGGTTAATGAGGCTGCATCCTCTGACAGATCAAGGCATTCCATAGGTGAGATAGTATATTTATATGAATGGGGAAAACAAGCGACCTATGAGGAGTTGGAAAGAAGAGGCGTGGCGGATATATTCTTCTATGTCAGAAACGCACCTTCTTATAAAAACTTGCAGCCCTGCAGATTAATATTGAAGGACGGAGAAATTGATCTCGCAATTCTACATCCTGAAGATGCAGCAAGCTATACTGATGCAGGCATTATGATGTACACCCTGGAAGGCTTGGCTAAAGATTTAGGAATTCCAGGAGAATGGCATTTTATCAAAGATGATTCAAACAATAAGGAGTATCGCATAGTAGCAAAAATAAAACTATAAATGGCTGGGAAGAAATAATTACATAAGTAAAGGTGAGACAAATGAAAAAGTATGATACTGTTATATTTGATTTGGATGGGACGTTGCTTAATACTCTTGAAGACCTTACAGATAGTGTCAATTATGTGTTAGCATTGTATGGCTTTCCATGCAGAAGGATGGATGAGGTCAGGAGTTTTGTCGGTAATGGCGTAGCTAATTTAATGGGACTTTCCATATGTGATGGGTTTGATAATCCGCATTATGAAAAATGTCTTGCAGATTTTCGCAACCATTATTCGGGGAATCTGCAAAACAAAACTGGTGCTTATAAAGGAGTTATGGAGCTTTTAGGAGAATTATCAAAAGAAAATTATAAGCTGGCAATTGTATCAAACAAATTTGATAAAGCAGTAAAAGAGCTTAACGAAGTCTATTTTGGAGAATATATAAAAGTGGCAATTGGAGAAGCAGAAGGTGTTTCTAAGAAGCCAGCACCTGATACTGTGATAAAAGCACTTGAGGAATTAGGTTCTGCTGCTGATAAAGCGGTATATGTAGGTGATTCAGAAGTGGATGCTAAAACTGCTAAAAATTCTGGGATTATGTTTGTAGGTGTAACATGGGGATTTCGGGATAGAGAGGTTTTGGAACAGGAAGGTGCAGACTATATTATTGATAGACCGCAGGAATTATTAAAAATAATTGAAGCATAGGGATAAGGAACTGAATACTCATACAAGCAATTGCACGAGGCACAATCCAAAATATAACTCTATATACGAAAGGAGATAATAGTGGAAAACGAAAAAAAGGAATACAGTACCATTGATGAATATGTGAGATGTTTCCCCTCTGAAATCCAAAAAAAGTTGGAAGAGATACGAGCTGCAGTAAAAGCGATAGCACCAGATGCAGAAGAAAAAATAAGCTATCAGATGCCTACATTTTACTTAAACGGGAATTTGGTACATTTTGCTGCGTTTAAAGATCATATCGGATTTTATCCGATACCAAGTGGTATTGAGGCATTTGAACAGGAATTGAAAGAGTATAAAAGAGGGAAAGGGTCAGTACAGTTTCCTCTGAATCAACCATTACCTATGGAATTAATCAGAAGAATAGTTGAATTTAGAGTTGAAGAGAATCGCAGAAAGCCTGCGAAGAATACCAGAAAAATATAATTAAATCTGGTGAAAATTTTATTAAGCCTCAGAGAAAGCGAGTAGGAGGAGATTCAAATATATTCAAGTGTTAAAGGACTGCCAATGGAGGGTGCAGTTGCACTATTTTGTGCTGTGCTTGTTGTTCTTTATGGCAATACTATAAATTATAGAAAACAGAAAAAGAATGAGGGATAGACTTCGAGGTTATTAGGTTATTATACTTATCACTTGCGAAAGGTCGCCTGGGTGACCGATAAGTTTGGTGTCACATGGCAATTGGTGTGGGAGTAGACAGAACCCTATTTCATATGATTATTATTCCAATATCCTGGTTAATATAATATTGCCAGAAAACCAGGAGGAGTAAAGAAAAATGAAAGTTGCAATATTAGGAGCAGGACTATCAGGGCTGTCATGTGCGAAATATCTTGAGGATAATAATATAGAACCAGTAATTTTTGAAAAACGTGAAAGAGTCGGTGAGCGCTTTCCCAATATGGAATCAGTTATGCAATTAGTACATAGGCCGATGAAAGACCCGGTTATCTATATAAATAAAAAGTATAACATTAATCTGATGCCAACAGGATTAGTACATACAATAGAAATATATTCTCCTAATCATAAAGCAACTTTTACAGGTTACAACTTAGGATATACATCAATACGCGGCCATGATGACCGCTCTTGGGAATGTCAGTTGGCCAGGCAAATTAAAGCAAAGATTCATTTTAATTCTACGGTCACTTGGCAGGAGCTTGAAGAGGATTTTGACTGGGTTATAATTGCTACAGGAGATCCCACTATATCAAGAGAACTTAAGGTATGGAGGACAGATATCGAAGCATTTTTGAAGGGCTGTATCGTCAAGGGCAAATTCGACCTGGGTGTTTCAAAAATCTGGTTGAATACTAAATTAAGCAAAAATTGCATGGTGTATTTTGCACCCTTTGATGCAAATGAAGCCAGCTATTGTACAGTAGCAATTCCCTCTTCGCCAGAGGAACTGGATACCCTTTGGTCAAGAACAATAGAAGAACTGAAGTTTGAACCTATACCCAAGACTGAATTTAAGTATGAAGAATATAAAATGGGAAGGGTCTCGACCAGACGAATAGGAAAGAAACTACTTATTGGTGCAGCAGGAGGGTTTGTTTTACCTTTTATGGGGTTTGGTCAAATTCCATCAATATTAAGTGGTGTATATGCTGCTGAGTCAATAATTACAGGCAAAGACTACAATAAATTGACTTCATGGTTTGATAAACAATATGCAGATGAATTAATACTAAGAAAATATGTAGACAACATGGATAACAAAGGATTAGATAGATTGGTTTCTTTTCTTAGTCTACCAATGGTTAGCAAACTTGCAGCCAATACCAATTTACCCGTTTTAGGCATAGCAGCAAAAGCCATTCGCTCTAGGAATCTTATAAAAAGACCCATAGCGCAAAAGACTAAAATATGACACACAGTTGTCATGTTACTCATGTTATACTGGTTGTATAATATGATGAAAAGGATTATGAAATATGAAGTATATTCCGGCAAAGACAATCATTTCAGGCTATATGGACAATAATTCCTGGTTTGGCTGCAACTATAATATGAATATTTACAAAGGCTGCTGTCATGGCTGCATCTACTGTGACAGCCGCAGTGAATGCTATCATGTAGAGAACTTTGATGAGGTAAGGGCGAAAGAGAATGCTCTTGCCATAATTGAGCGTGAGCTAAAATCCAAACGCAGAACTGGTGTGGTTGGAACAGGTGCAATGAGTGATCCGTACAATGCATTTGAAAATAAATACCGTTTGACAAGAGGTGCGCTATCACTTATCAACACCTACCGATTTGGTGCCTCCATTGCTACAAAGAGTAATTTGATTACAAGGGACATAGATATTCTAAAGGAAATACAAAGCCATTCTCCTGTACTAATTAAGATCACAGTTACCACATGGGATGATGAACTATGTAAAAAGATAGAGCCTAATGTGGCAGTATCATCAAAGCGGTTTGCTGCGGTTAAAGAGCTCTCCGATCAGGGTATATTTACAGGCATCCTACTCATGCCTGTATTGCCATTTTTGGAGGATAACGAGGAAAATATAAGAGACATCATACGTTATGCATATGAGAGCGGGGCAAAATTTATTTATCCCGCTTTTGGTGTAACATTGAGGCAAAACCAAAGGGCTTGGTATTATGAAAAGCTTGATGAGCAGTTTCCTACCCTCAAGCAGAAGTACATACAGCAGTTTGGCAATTCCTATGAGTGTCATTCGCCAAAAGCGGAGATGTTGCGGCAGATGTTTCAGAAGGAATGTGACAGATATGGCATACTATATAGTATGGGAGATATCATAAAGAGTTACAAGCAGGGATATGGGAATACTCAGCTTTCACTATTTGATTAACACATAGAACAAAAACAGTCTTACATCTATTGTACAGCCTGTTTTTTTTATCGATACACTAAAATATCCTTACCACCGTGCCAACACCTACATTGTTGAAGAGATCTTCCACATCCTTGTTGAACATCCTGACACAGCCATTAGAAGCTGCTGTGCCAATGGAAGCGGGATTATTGGTGCCATGGATTCCATAGCTGGGTGCTGTTAAGCCCATCCACCTGGTGCCATAAGGCCCCCCAGGATTGACCTGCTTGGTCTTTATATAGGTCGTTTAGATCAATTCCGTAGTTTGAGTACAAAAGCTGCTGAGAGGAAATGCCGAAGTATTCGGCTATTGATTCCATTGTGTCACCTGAAGCAACAACATAGTAGTTTGTTGTGGGACAGGCAGGATATAATTGAGTTTTCATAGGAACACAAAGCTGCTGGCCGACTTGCAGTTGGTTCGGACTGATGCCCGGGTTGGCTTTTATGATGTCGCTGACGATTGTATTGTAGAAAAAGGCAATGCTACCAAGTGTGTCACCAGACCTGACGATATAAGGGACGGATCCGCTTGGACACTGTCTGTATGCTCCGTTAGTCATATTAATCACCCCCAAAAAGAATGCATTTACATAATATTCCATAGGGGCGGCTAATGTTACACTAATTGGTCGGTTATTTAACAATCTCGGGATCTACTCTCAGATCATCCTTTTTCTTATACAGAAGGTTGTGCAGAAAGGCTATGATGCGGTCTTTCATGAAAAAACCTGTGAGCAAAAGCAGGCATGCGAATACAGAGACTATGGCTACAACTGCATAATTGCCCTGCTGCAGATTTGCTCCAATATAGGAAGATGCAACTATGGCGGGTATACGTGCAACTGAAGATATCATAAAAAACGTCATAGGTCTTACAGGGGTAATCCCTGCCAGATAGCTCAAAGCATCCTTGGGCATGCCCGGTATAAGGAACAAGATGAACATCGCAATTTCAGACTTTGGATTGTTTATGAGAAAGCTGAACTTTTCAAGCAGCTCTTTTGGCGTAAACAGATTAATAAGGGAGTATCCCAGAAGTCTGGAAGCGAAGAAAACAATGATAGAGCCAAGTGTGATCCCTATAATTGAATAGATGGACCCAAACAGTGTCCCATAGATATATCCCCCTGCAATCTGGGTCAGATCTCCCGGCAAGGCTGCGATTATGACCTGTAGAGTCTGTACACCTATAAATACAATAATTCCTGTTGCACCGTAGGACGACAGTATGGTTTTGAAAGCACCGGGATTTGACGCCATGTATACTATATTTGCTGAATACTTTAAAGCAGTAATTGCTACGGCGGAAATAAAAAGCAGCAGCAAGCTTACTCTGATTAATAGTTGTATTAGCTTTTGTCTATTCATATATTATTCTCCTCGCATAAATCAGACCTGTATAAAGACTGGGAAAAGGTAGCGCTCATTTACAAACCCCTCATATAGGATTTCTCTGTTTTTTATAGAGTATAAATCGTCTGTTCTTGTTAACTCAGGGTCTTTCTCGGATTCCAGCACATTGCTTTTTATCAATGCTTCAGATATAAATTGGGAACAGAAATAATAGTTTTTCCTTTTTAGCGGTTTATTAAGCAGGATTCCATATAAACCTAAGAAATTGTATTTATATTTATCTTTTTCTTTTGAAAACTTCTCAATATATTCCTGAAGCGCATAATACTGTTCATCTGTTATTTTTACTCTTAGAATCATGCATTCACAGCTCGCAGATTTGCTGAATACCCCGCCATGGAGGCTTTCTACAACGAAACCTCCCGAAAAAGGATTGTTGGGATTAATTCTGCCAAAGGAATACATTTCGGTAAAATCACTGTCAAAGCTGAGGGATGCATGAGGATACCTTATATCGGAAAAGGCAGAAATCAGCCTGGAGAGCCAAGTACCTGTTTTTGAAAAAACTAAATAAATATATCTGTTGTTCATATGCCATTACCACTCCTAACAGTTCAAATAAAGCAGCATTACTGCCTATAATGTATTTTAGACTTTAATACTTACAGTAGTTTTAAAGAAACATTAGAATTCAATTAGATAGTGCTCTTACAGGGTACATATATAGGTAAAGACGAAAAAAACGACAGCTTGCGTCAAACAAGCTATCGTTATTTTTTTTTGCTGATTAGAAAATAAAAAAATTAACTATACAATTTTGACTTTCGTACCCACGCCCACCAAATTAAACAGTTCAATAACGTCCTTATTGTACATCCTGATGCATCCGTGAGATACAGCCTTCCCAATGGATGAAGGATTATTTGTGCCATGTATTCCATAGCCCTTTCTGTTAAGTCCCATCCATCTTGCTCCGAAGGGGCCACCCGGGTTCACTTGTTTATTGATTATTCTATAAGTGCCTGTTGGAGTTTTAGTCAGGATTTTTCCAGTAGCTATAGGGTATGACTTGAACCACTTTCCATCCTTAAGCAAATGGAGCTTACGTGTCTTGGTATTTACAGTTATGCTGTAGCTTACACGATAATACTCAGGGCTTCTCATAAAAGGACAGTAATACATAATACTCCTCCTATATGCTTCGCACTAAATCACTAATATAATTCTTCAATAGTGCGAAACGTTTTCATTGATGTTATAAATCACAGCTATTCCACGTCACCTTCTATTGCGATTTATATGCAAAATGAATGTGATATGTAATGTGTTCTTAGAAAATATTGTCGTTCAGAACTATATATATGTGGGAATACAGTAATATGAAGCATATCTGCATAAAATTTGTTTATACTAGTATTGAAATGAGGTGAAAACATATGAAACATGTCAGTGCAATTTTAATAAAATTTATTATGGTTGCAGTGGTGCTATCAATTATACTTCTTTACACTACCAATCTTACTTTTTCTAATATACTGACGATATCAGCGGTAATAACAGTTGCAGCCTATTTGATTGGAGACTTGGGCATACTTCCTAAAACGAATAATATTATTGCGACCACCGCTGATGCAGGTTTATCATTAGTTGTCCTTTTAGTGTTCAACTGGGTCTATCCTTGGGCGGCCATTTCATTTTTCGATGCATTGCTGGCTGCAGTGGGATTAGCCTTGGGAGAATGGGTATTTCATAAGATTATATCACCGCCCCCTGCAGTACGTTACCGCAGATAGGAGCGGCCAAAACTAACTTGAAATCAATAAAAACAAGAAACACCTTGGATAGGGTGTTTTTTGTTTTTATAAATTTCACTTAGCTATTAAAGGAAATAAATTACAAGTGCAGAATATATTGTACTAACTGTTTATTGCAATGAAGAAAGGTGGGGTTGATATGAGAGAAAAGCTTGTACCGGATGATTTTATTGTTCCTGAGAAGCTTGAAACAGAAAAGCTGCGATTAAGAATGCTGTCTACTGATGATGTTGTGAAGGACTATGAGGCGGTAATGACGAGTATAGAACATCTGCAAAGCTTATGTGATCCGTATGCAAGCGGTATATGGCCACGAGAAGATATGACTATTGAAGAGGACTTAAGAGATCTGGAAAGACATCAAAGTGAATTCCTGGCAAGAATAGCTTTCGCATATACTGTAATGTCTTTGGATGAAAGTGAATGCCTGGGTTGTGTATATATTGACCCAAGCCATGTAAAGGAATATGATGCAGAAGTATATCTATGGGTAAGGCAGAGTGAGCTTGAAAGAGGGCTGGAAGAGCACTTGTTTCAAACAGCGCAGAAGTGGCTGGATGAAGTGTGGCATTTCAAAAGGGTTGCATATCCCGGAATAAAGATTGGGTGGGAAGAATGGAGAAGTTTAAGATTCATGGACTAATTATAACGGAGGTGTTTGTAGTGAAACGCAGCAGATATGCATTGATAGTGATTGCCTTTTTACTTTTAACTCTGGTTGGATGTCAGAGTAAGGAGCAGTCCGATGTGCAGCCTCAACCAGAGATTAAAGCTGATACTAAACTGATTGAGGCGGTGGCAAGCGACTCGATAAATACTGAGGGGATGACAAAGCTCGGGGAGTTCTCCAATGATATAGACATGGATAATATTGAAGAGAAGATAGAGTTGTTTACAGCTGCGGGACGAGATGAAAAGGGAGAAATGGGGTGGGACGATGGCCAGGATTGGGTATTGGTGGTCCGTGATGGGGATAAGTCCTACCCTCTATTATCTCAGTATGTGCAGTTAGGGGTGGTTTATTTCACCGTATCTAACAGCGGTGAGGAGCCAACACAGAATATCACTGTAATAGTAGCAGAAGGTGCAAGCTTTAGCATGATGGGCTATGCTTTTGATAAAGAAAAGAATGGATTTAGGGAGGAACCTCTATATAAATCAGAGGATGACTGCTGGATTTATAGTTCAATGCCAAGTTACTAAAATTCTCTACAAAAGGGGGCAGCACGATGATTATAAAACAGTTTCACAATGCAAAAGAATATTTAGGCAGAGTTGAAGCCTTCCTCTTAAAGGATGAGGCTTTGAATATTCTCCCGCTTGGAATTATATATTCACTCGCTGAGAGTAAGGAGAACACTGATAGTCTGCTTGCATTGATTGAAGATGAAAATAGGATTCTGTTTGTCATGATTAGGACAACTATGAATTTGGTGGTCTACGGTGAGGGGCCGAAGCTTGACAAGGTCATCAACAAAGCTGTTGCCTATATTATAGAGAATAAAATTGAAATTCCGGGCGTCATTGGACCAATTAAGATAGCCACCAGGTTTGCAGAGCAATGGGAGAAAGTGACCAAATCAAGTATTAAGGTTAGGATGAACCAAAGGCTATATAGATTAGATAAAGTTAATGAAGTAAAAGTATGTGAGGGAAGGTTCAGAGCCGCTGCATCAGGAGATTCGGGTACAGCAGCAGAATGGACATATGATTTTTCAGAGGAGGCTCTTGAGGGTATATCGATGGAAGCGGCGACTGCACATGCGGAGAATAGCATCAGGAATGCCATACTGTATTTATGGGAGGATGGAGTTCCGGTTTCTATAGCAAGCAAAGCAAGGTCTACAAAGAATGGCATTGTACTCAATCTGGTTTATACTCCTATTGCACTTAGGGGTAAAGGCTATGCAACAAGCTGTGTTGCAGCACTGAGTCAGAAGCTCCTGGATGATGGCTATAAGTTCTGCAGTCTTTTTACTGATTTATCAAATCCCACATCAAACGATATATATACTAAAATCGGATATAACCCTGTTGCTGATTTCATTGTCTACGATTTTTGCGACTGATTATTTTTGATTTGACAAATATAAAAGTAAAGAGGATAATCTCTTTAATAAGTGGTTTAAATATACTGTTATGGAATAATAAGGAGGTGGAAATATGAAGATTAACACTTATGTGCAGTATCATGGAAAGCAAATTCTTACAGCTGACTTGGAGAAGAAGGTAAAGGAAGTTTGGAGGCAAAAAGGTCATATTGTTAAAGAAATCGAAAGCATAGCTCTTTACTTCAAGGTTGAAGAAAATGCATGCTACTATGTAGTAAATGGCACTCTTTCGGGTATGGTGCCGATAGAAGGGTAGACTTATTTGCAAACATCTACCCAAGTTCCGCCAGTCACTTCCTGCAAGCGTTCAGGAGATATTTTTACGGCAGAATTCACCGAGCCTGCAGCTGGATAAACATTTTCGAACTCTTTCATTGAAATATCCAAGTAAACATCCAAGCTATTCTTGAGGCCGAAGGGGCATACTCCCCCCACGGGGTGCCCAGTTATCTCCAGCACCTCTTCATGGTTCAGCATTGTCGCCTTTTCATGGAAGCAATCCTTGTACTTGCGGTTGTCAATTCTGGCGTCACCCTTTGTAACAATCAATATTTCTCTATCCTTTAATCCAAATGCCATGGTTTTTGCGATAAGCGCAGGCTCCACACCATGGGCCTTTGCAGCGAGCTCAACAGTAGCAGTGCTTCCATCATGCTCAAGTATATGAAGATCCATATATCCATTTTCGATAAAAAACTTTCTTACACTTTCCAAACTCATTACAATTACTTCCTTTCATTTGTATCGAAATCTCTAAGCGCATATGCTATTCTAATGGTATTATATCATTTTCGACAGGATTACAAAATATTAATCAAGGAGTGATTGATTATGAAGGCAATGGTCATTGACCGATTTGGTTCACCAGAGGTTTTTCGTGAGGAGGAGCTTGATGTACCTAAGCTGAAGGCTGGTTATGTGCTTGTGAAGGTGCATGCAAGCAGTGTAAATCCGATAGAGACAAAGATTCGCGCAGGTCTTGTTCCTGCTATAACGCCACCTTTTCCGGCAGTACTTAACGGAGATTTCTCAGGAGTTATTGTCGGGGTAGGGGAAGAAGTTGCAGGCTTTAGAGTTGGAGATGAGGTTTTTGGCTGCGCGGGGGGAGCCGCTAATGAAAGTGGTGCCTTAGCTGAGTATATGCTGGCAGACTCTAAGCTCATAGGGCATAAACCGCAAAATACCGATCATAGGATGGCTGCATTTTATCCCCTGGTAAGTTTAACTGCTTATGAACTGCTGGAGAAGGCACAGATAAAGCAAGGGGATAAAGTGCTAATACATGGAATAGCAGGAGGGGTGGGGCATATTGCTCTCCAGCTGGCTAAAATAAGGGGCGCGAAGGTGTACGGTACCGTATCGGGAAACTCCAAAGGCAAGAGCGCACTTGATCTTGGAGCAGATGCAGTTATCAACTACAGGGAAAAAAGTGTGGAGGAATACGTTAAGCAGTATACTGGCAGTAAAGGCTTTGATGTGGTGATTGATACTGTGGGAGGGGAAAACCTTTTAAACAGCTTCAAGGCAGTTAGGCTGAACGGGACAGTATGCACTACCAATTCCAGAGTGAGCTTGGACCTGGGGATGATGCACAGGAAGGCAATCAGCCTGAGATGTGTTTTCATACTGATAGCATTGGTGGATGGGGTAGATAGGGAAAGACATGGGGAAATATTGAAGGAAGTCAAAGAACTTATTGAGAGCGGCAAGCTAAAGATATTGAAAGCAGAGAAGGAGTTCTTGTTTACAAAAGCGGGAGAAGCCCATAGCTACCTGGAATCAGGAAAAGCCGAAGGTAAAATAGCACTTCTCAGTCCATATATATAATCAGTGCTGTAGATAAAAAAATCTCAAACATTGATATTAAAATGGATATCGAAGAAAACGAGAGATATATCAAGCGTTAGAGACATATTCTGGAATAATGAAAATTTACATAAACTGCGATTGGAGGAGCCCTGTGGCGTGATGCATACCTGCACTACCTGCTGTGCTCCTATTTTTGTTTTTGAGTCAAAATCAATTTATAGTGGCATAAACAAGTCAAAATGTGCCTTTGTGTTTTATAGGTGTTGATGATAAGATTAGCCACATAGACAGAATAGCAAATATATTTGCAAGACGTTAAAGAAGGAACTGAGAACTGGAGGATTTGAATAGACAAGCATCGAAGCTGCAGAAATGGAATATGTATAAAAATAGGAATAAAAAAAGAAAGGGTGTAGCTAATGTCAGATAAATTAGGGGGTATCCTGGGAGGACTTGCTAATGCCGTAAAAGGCGGAGCCGCAGGGCCAGGAGCAGGCAAAATCATAAAGAAGGTCGCCATTATTGTGATTCTCGGTTGGGTGGCGTTAAACTTATTGTTTGGTACAGTGTATAAGATGGATATTGGCTGGAATGGCGTGATAACCAGGTTTGGCAAGGTAGTGAAAATCGAGACAAAAGACGGACTACATGTAAAGCTGCCTTTTATAGACAATCTGCAGAAGGTTAATGTGCAGCAGATAAGGAAGCTTGAGTATGGATACCGGACACTGCGGGAAGGCGACAACGGGAGAGATCCTGAATACCAGGATGTTATGGATGAAGCAATGGTCATAGTCGACGCCAAAGGCAACAACAGCTCGGTGGTACTGACTAATATTGTGGTTAGGTATCGTATAATAGATCCTTATAAATATTTATATAGGGTTGATGATCTGGAAGGCACAATGATGCTTGCTTTGGAAGATTGCGTGAGAAATGCGGCTCAAATATTCACTCTGAATGAAGCCTTGACCAATAAAAGCATAATAGATGATGAGATATTCCCGGAATTTCAGAAGGTGTTGAACCAATATGATGCCGGAATACAGGTTGTGGAGGTAAAAACTCAGAATACTGAGCTGCTGCCGGAGGTTGATCAAGCATATCAGCAGGTTGAAGAAGCCAACCAGTTCAAGAACAGCAAGATACAGGAAGCAATGAAAATGAAAAATATGTTGGTGCCTCAAGCCGAAGCAGAGGCTAAGAAGCTTACTGAGGGTGCCAAGGGAGATGCTGCTATAACTGTAGCTAATGCTAAGGCGAGTGTAGCCCAGTACAATTCTTTATATGAAGAGTACAAGAAGAACCCGGATGTTGTAAGAGAAAAGTACTACGTGGAAGCTATGAGGGAGTTTATAAAGAATAACAAGGTTGTAGTGGATCTTACAGATAAAGGGCAGATGTATAAATTCTACAACATGGATCAAGGTGCGGTAAAACAGCAGGTTGCACAGTAAGTAGGAAGTGAGGGAAAATAATGATTAAGAAGATAATTATATGGGGTGCTGCAGCTTTGTTCATATTCGGACTGCTGACAGTGCCGTACACTGTGGCCGAGGATGAAGTAGCTCTTGTTAAAAGGTGGGGCAAGGTTCAGAAGGTAATAGTGAATACTCAGGACATGGAAAATGTAAGGGAAGCTTTGAAGGATAAGGGTTATAATGTAGAAGTCACTGACCGGAAGGGCTTGAACTTCAGACTTCCTATAGCTGACGATGTAACAGAGTATACAACTAAATATCTTACTTATATATCTGTAAGAGATACTGTTAATACTTCTGACCGAAAAAAGATAGATATAAATATGTATTCCCAGTATAGGATTGTAAACCCGGTGCTGGTAAATATGAGAAGCTATGGCAAAGGTGACCTCAACAAGCTTATGGATGACAGGGTATATCCTGTTGTAATTCAAACAGCCAATACCCTGAGGTTTGATGAGTTTTTCGATAAGGGTAAGACTGAGTCAGTGTTGAAGACAAGAACAGAAGCGCTGAGCAAAGAGCTCCTATTTGATTATGGCGTTGAGGTTGCTGATATTGCGATACACAGAAGAAACTTCCCGACAGCCAATATCCAGTCAATACAAAATAAAATGATTGAAGAGATAAGAAAGGATAGTGAAAAGCTTAAGGCAGAAGGCCAGTCCCAATATGACAAGGACGTATCTGAAGCAGAAAGGCAGAAGAAAGAAGTAATTGCTAAAGCCATAGAAGATTCGGCAAATATCAAAGCTACTGCTGATACGCAAGCGATTAAAATATATGAGGAATCTCTAAGTAAGGATTTAGAGTTCTATAGATTCATACAGAGGACGAACACCTATAAGGAAATGAAGGATACAACGGTATTCGTGGATAAGGACAATGACTTCATGGATTATCTGAATGGATATAAAAGATAGGCAAAAAACCTATCTTTTTTTTTAGGTATGAAAAATTTTGTTGCAAACTGAGCATAATAAATGTATTGTTAAATAGTTACATAAAAAAGATAGGATGGTAGTGAATGGAAACAGTGAAATTTGAAGATTTAAATTTATCAAGTGAAATTCTTAAAGCAGTAGAGAATAAAGGTTTTGAAGAGGCATCTCCGATACAAGCGCAAGCAATTCCCTACGCACTGGAAGGAAGGGACGTAATTGGCCAAGCTCAGACCGGAACTGGAAAAACAGCAGCTTTCGGCATACCGATGCTTGAAAGGCTAAGTCATGAAGAAAAAGCAATTCAAGCACTGGTGTTATGTCCGACAAGAGAGCTTGCCATACAGGTCGCTGAGGAAATCAGGGAGCTTGCCAAGTTCAAAAGGGGAGTAGAGATTCTCCCTATATATGGTGGTCAGCCTATCGACAGGCAGATGAAAGCTTTGAAGAGAAGGCCGCAAATTATTGTAGGAACACCTGGCAGAGTTATGGACCATATGGAAAGAGGTACTCTGAAAATTGACCATGTCAAAATGGTAGTTCTGGACGAAGCGGATGAAATGCTGGATATGGGCTTCATAGATGACATAGTCACTATACTAAAGTCTGTTCCAGACGAACGACAGACCTTGTTGTTCTCTGCAACTATGCCAAGGCAGATTTTGGACCTCACAAAGAAGTTTCAGAAGAACCCAAAGCATATAATGGTAGTTCATAAGGAACTGACTGCACCTAAGGTTGAGCAGGTATACTTTGAAGTAAAAGAAAAGACTAAACCGGAAGTATTATCAAGACTTATTGATATGTACAATCCGAAGCTGTCACTGGTTTTTTGCAACACAAAGAGAAAAGTTGATGAACTGGTAGCGGATCTGCAGGGCAGAGGATATTTCGCTGATGCACTTCACGGAGATTTGAAGCAGGTGCAGAGAGATAGGGTAATGGCTAAATTCAGGAGCGGAGCGGTAGATATTCTTGTTGCTACTGATGTAGCTGCCAGAGGTATTGACGTAGACGACATAGAGGCTGTATTCAATTATGATTTACCACAGGATGAAGAATACTATGTTCACAGGATAGGCCGAACAGCCAGAGCCGGAAGAGAAGGCAGAGCATTTACCTTTGTTATTGGCAGAGAAATTTATAAGCTGAGAGATATTCAGAGGTATGCCAAAGTTAAGATCACACTTAAGAAAGCACCGTCTTCTGAGGATGTAGAAGAAGTCAGAAGCAATATGTTCATGGAAAAGATAAAGGAAGTCATGGAAGAGGGAGACCTCAGCCCATATATTGCTTCAATAGAACGTTTGGCTGAAGAAGATTATGCCTCAATTGACATTGCTGCCGCACTTTTGAAAATGGCTATTGGCGGCAAGGCTAGAGAAGCACAGCCTGAAGAGAAGGACTTCGAAAATACTGGGGGAGAACCTGGAATGGTAAGACTCTTCATAAATATCGGCAGAAACCAGAACATAAAACCTGGGGATATTGTTGGAGGCATTGCTGGAGAAACAGGTATTCCGGGCAAGCTCATCGGCAGTATAGATATCTATGACAAATATACTTTTGTTGAAGTGCCGAGAGAATACGCCAATGATGTAATAAAGACTATGAAAGACAATCAGATAAAAGGCAAGAGAATTAACATAGAGCCAGCCAACGCAAAGCACTAGCAGGGGAGCAGTAATAAAGAAATAGTTATTGACTAGTGAAATAGGAGTCAGCCGAAAGAGGTTGACTCCTATTATTTATGTGTTTGGAGTCACATTCGCCATTCAGATGACCTGTTTCCTTTCTTAGTTTGCAATTCGGTTACAAATTGTCATTTTCGTTGTAAAAAAGAATGTTAGATAATATAATGGAAATGTGTGGAAATTATACTGAAAGGGGTTTTATGAAATGTGGAAAAAAGTTGTTGCTACAGTAATTGTGCTTTTGCTTGCATTGGGAGGGGTATTTAATGCTGCTGCCGATAGCACAAGTGTATCTTCAAGCATTAGCATTATAGCACCAAGCAATTCAGCAAGTGCAACTGCAGTAGCAGGAAATCAGGTTGAAGAAAAGAATGTCAAGGTAACAAAGGAGGAAGCAAAGCAGATTTCTTTGGAAATGCTGAGGAAGCATTTTGGGCTTGAAATTGACGAGAAAAAATACCAGGAGATGGTGCAGCTGACTCCGGGCTATGAAATTGGGAAAGGTTATACCTGGCAGCTTAACTGGAATATGAGCAATAGTGACATGTTTACACATATAAGCACAGTTATTGATGCTTCTACGGGTAAGTTTTTGGGGTTCAACAGAAGTCAAAGCTACAGGAATCAAGAACAGGTGATAGTTGCTGACATTACAAAGGATCAAGCCCGTAAGCTGACAGAAGAGTTCCTTAAGAAAATCAACCCGGAAGAATTTAAACAAGTAAAGCTTGAAGATTACGGAAGTGAAATTTTATACTCCAGCAGGGTAAGACCAAATTACAATTTTAACTTTACCAGAGAAGTCAATGGCTTAAGCTATCCGTACAATTACATTATGCTTGGAATAAATGGCGCTGACGGGAGTATAGTAAACTACAGCATAAACTGGCAGTATGATTTAAAATTGCCGGCATTAGAAGGTTTGGTGGATAAGGAAAAAGCTCTGAGAATTTTCAAAGACAAGTTCAGTATGGACTTGAGCTATATATCTGCAAGGAGCAGGTTTACAAGTTATATGGCACCTACAGAGACAAAACTCGTATATACGCCAAGCCCTGACAGCGGTGTAGTCATAGATGCAAAGACAGGGGAGGCATTGGGCTACAATGATCAGAAGCTTGATACTCTCAAAAAAAGAGATATATCACAAGAGCAGAAAAATAAAATGGCAGAGGGTAAATCCAAGCTGTCCGTAGGATCTGGCGAGTTGACCAGCGAAAAGGCAGAAGCCTACATTAACAGTCTGGTAAAGGAATTTTTCGGTTCGGGTTATAAAGCCGAAAATCTGGGCTATTCAGAAAATGAGATGGCAATGAATGAGGGAAGCAGGAAAACGTGGACTGCAGAAGTCATGGAGGATAAGCCGGAAGCATATCAGGGCAAGGGCACTATTTCAATAGACAGTACATCGGGAGAAATACTGAATATAGGAAGATATATTTTCGAGGATTGGTATGGAAAGGAATACGAGAGGAAGATCACTTGGGAGCAGGCTTATGATAAAGCAGCAGAGTTACTGGGGAAATATTATCCTCATAGGCTTGGAGATATAAGAACTGAGCAGATTTATCAGGAAAACCTGTATCAGGTTAATGGAAAGCTGATGCCTGACAGGATGATATATTTCAATTTCCCCAGACTTGTGAATGGAATCATGTATGCCAACAATTCAATAAATATATCTATTGATACACAGACAGGAGAAGTAAACGATTTGTACCATAACTGGAGTAAAACCCTCAGCTTTCCTAAGGCTGAAGGTATAATCGACAAAGAAAAAGCAGAAGAGCAGTTTTTCAAGGAATTTGATGTCAAGCTTGCTTATTCCAGATATAATGAGAAGGTCAATCAGAATGATTACTTGCCGAATCATAGAATTGTATATACCCTTGAGCATAAGCAGAAGAAAAACAGCAGCAGGAACATTGATGCTTTTTCAGGAAAGCTCCTGGACTATGAAGGCAATGAGTTGGGTGCAGTACAAAATAATTTTTACGAAACAATCAAGGGCAACCCTGCAGAAAAGGAGCTAAGCATACTGGCTTTCCAAAATATTATCGATACCAGGAGCTTCAAGCCGGATAGCGAGATAACGTACATGGAGCTCTTGAGGATGCTTGTCAATGTAAAGGGTTACCGACCTTATTCAACAAGAGACCAGCTTGAACTGCAGTTTAAGAATGTTGACAAGAAAAGTGAGAACTATCCATACTTGATGGAGGCCGTAAGGTATAGAATCATTGAAAACAAACCGGTGGAATTGAAGCTGGATGCAAAGGTTACAAGAGAGCAAATGGCTGAATGGATAGTGAAGCTGCTGAAATATGAAAAGCTGGCAAAGGCAAAGGGCATATTTGTGCTCGATTATAAGGATGCTGATGAGATAAACGGCGATTTGAAGGGTCATGTTGCAATAGCCAAGGGGTTGGGAATAATCGATGGGACTTCGGAAATGTTCGGACCCAAGGAAAACTTGAAAATGCAGGAAGCAGCTTTGATTATTTACAGGGCATTGGACAGTATGAGAGAAATAAAATAGAAGCCGGATATAAGTGATATGAAAGCTTCGCAGTGGATGCTGCGAGGCTTTTAATACTTATATTGTATCTGAGACATCATTGGGGCTAATAATATAATATTAACTGGCTGGATACAGATTGGTTTTTGCGATATAATTGGGATAAATTATTAATGGGCCCTTGAAAGATGGTCCTAAAACAATGGGGTGATAGCATGCCGAAGGTATTAAAAGCTGATGGAATGAACAAATGCATAGGGTGCTTCACCTGTATGCTTGCATGTTCGGGTGTGAACAGGCAGAACCATTCGATTTCCAAAAGCGCAATAAAAGTGAGAACCAGCGGAGGTTTGAAAGGCAAGTTCATTGCGGATGTATGCATAGCCTGCAATGATGAGAGAGCATGTGCGGAGGCCTGCCCCTCAGGCGCTCTGGAAGCAAGGGAGGGAGGAGGAGTCCTCCTTAAAGCAGAAAAGTGCATAGGCTGTAAAAGATGTGTGGAGGCCTGCATAGTAAGTGCGGTATTTTTCGATGACACCATAGGCAAGCCTATAATCTGCAAACACTGCGGAGTCTGCACAAGGTTCTGTCCCCATGAATGCCTGAGAATGGAGGAGCAAGACAATGATATATGAGAAATATATAAGAGTGTTATATATTGATCTGAAAAATAAAAAAATTAGAATAGAGCAGAGAGAAGACCTGTGCGAATACTTGGGTGGAGCAGGTGTGGCGTCAAAGCTTCTAGAAGAGAATATAAAGTCTGACCTGAGCCCTCTTGATGAAGAACAGCCGATAATTCTTGCCATTGGTGCCGCCTCCTCCATTTATCCGGTAGTGACAAAGACTGTAGCAATGTTTTACTCGCCATTGACAGGGGAGCTCGGAGAGTCCTATGCAGGGGGGCGCCTTGCACTTACAATGCTGCTGGCAGGCTACGATGCAATTGTTATACAAGGGAAAGCGGATAAACCCACCTATATAACGTTAAATAGAAATAACATTGAATTCAAGGATGCAAGGGCTTTGTGGGGAATGACCTCTGATGAAGCAGGCAGAGTTATAAGGGAAAGGGAGCCCGGAGGCGGCAAGAGGAGCATTCTGAGAATCGGCCCTGCCGGAGAGAATATGGTGAGCTTCGCCAGCGTATGCGTGGACACCTATAGGCATTTTGGAAGGCTCGGACTGGGTGCAGTATTCGGAAGTAAAAACCTTAAGGCTGTATCTATTATAGGGGACAGGAGCATACCTATTAAGAACTTCAAGGAATACTTCAAGGTTTATCAGGAAATCTACAACAAGGTGACGGATACCGAAATAATGTCCAAGTATCATGATGCCGGGACTCCCGTAAATGTTGAGCCCTTGAACGAAATGGGCGGGCTGCCGACAAAGAATCTTACACAGAACAGATTTGAACATGTTGAGGATATATCCGGGGATGCTTTTGTAAAGAACAATCTGGTCAGGAAAATGGCCTGCACTGGCTGCCCTGTTGGGTGCATACACATAGGCCAGTTCAGAAGGGAATTTGATAAGGGTCATGATTACGAGTCAGTAAGCGTTGGTTATGATTATGAGCTTATATTCGCTTTAGGCAGTTTCCTGGGTATAAAGTCCACTGATGAAATACTGCAGCTTATAGAAGTGGTGGAGCAGCAGGGACTGGATGCCATGTCCACAGGGGTTGTACTTGGCTGGGCAACCGAAGCATATATGGGAAAACTGGTTGCTGACAGTGATACTATAGTACCGCTTGAATTTGGGAACGCTCAGAATTATATAAAGGCCATTGAATATCTTGCAAATAAGGAAAACGACTTCTATGAAGCTTTATCCAAGGGATGTTACGAAGCATCTCAGAAATATGGCGGGCAGGACTATGCAATGACCTTTGCAAAAAATGAAATGCCGGGCTATCATACAGGCTACGGTGCATTAGTGGGAGCGGTCGTAGGCGCAAGACACTCGCACCTATGCAATGCAGGCTATTCGATAGACCAGACCATAGGGGCAATAGATAAGGAAAAGATAGTTGATGGGCTTTTCGATGAAGAAAAAGAGAGGTGCATGTTGAACTCTCTGACCATCTGCCTTTTTGCAAGGAAGGTCTATGATAGAAAAACAATACTCTCGGCTTTAAATGCAATTGGGTATGAGTTTAAAGACGAGGATCTGACTGCCATAGCTGACAGGGTTTACAAAACAAAGCTCCGTATAAAAGATATGCTTGGCTTCGACCTGATGAAGGTAAGGCTTCCGAAACGACTCTTCGAGACGCCAAGCTTGTGGGGCAAGCTGGACGAAGGAATCGCGTACGAGTTAATTGATATGTACGACAAGAAGTTAAAGGAATTCACCAATAAATAGAAGATGGCCGAAAGGCCATCTTCTATTTATTCATATTTACTGCCAGATTGTTTATCCATTTCTTAGATGCCAATCTCGGAATTCCGATTATCAGCTTTATTATCTCTTCTACTTGAACCAGTGCATAGACCCAGTATATGGGAAGGTGGAACACAAGTCCACCCAGGAACACCAGCGGCACACCCACCAGCCATACCCCGCCGGTATCCAGCATTAGGCAGAAGGTTGTATCTCCACCGCTTCTTAATATTCCGACTATATTGATATAATTGAATACCTTGGCCCACATGAAAAGGCAGTATACTATAAGATTTCTCTGCGCATATTCCAGTACGATAGGCGATACCTTGTATGGAGTAAGCACCCATGGGGAAATTAGTATGACAAAGAATCCGGCCAGCATGGCAGCAGCAGGTCCAATTATTGCGAAACGTTTTGCATATGCAAAAACTAACTTATCATCCCCAGAGCCTATTTTATGACCTATCATTACAGCACAGGCATTACCGAAGCCCATGAATATTACCCATACAATTCTCTCAACGGTACTGGATATATTGATTGATGCAATTGCATCTGTACCCATTCTCGCATATGCGATTGCATACATTGTCACTCCCAAAGCCCACATTGACTCATTTAGAATTACCGGTAAAGTAACCTTGAAGAACTGTTTTACAAAGCCAGCTGTCATATCAGTCATTTCTCTTATGGAGGCGGCTACCACATCCTTTTTTGAATATACAATCCAAAGCAGCATAGTCAGTTCTATAACTCTGGCAATGACCGTAGCAACTGCTGACCCAGCCACTCCCAACCGGGGCAATCCCCAATAGCCGTATATAAGCAGGTAATTTAGAACCGTGTTGATTCCCAGTGCGATAACACTGACAACCAAAGGAGTTTTTACATTGCCTGTGCTTCTTAAAATAAAGGAGTAGGCAAAGGTAACAGCGGTGATAACATAACTGAAGAGTACAATCCTTAAGTATTCAGTCCCCAACTGGATTACACCTGGATCTTTGGAGAATATCCCCAGTATTTCAGTAGGGAAGAAGAAACCGCCTATAGAGAAGAGAAACGCACCTGTTCCTCCGGTTATGATGCAAAGCCCCAAGACCTTTCTTATATTCTTGATATCCTTGCTGCCCCAGAACTGCGCTGTAAAAATGGATGAACCACTGACAATACCAAAAAGCAGAAGATTCAGGAGGAAAAAGTATTGGTTTGCAAGTCCTACACCTGCGATAGCAGTCTCGCCCAGACCCCCTATCATTATATTGTCAACCAGATTCAGGGATGAAAGCGCTAGGTTCTGTGCTGCTATCGGCAGAGCTATCCTAAACATCTGCGAAAAGAAATGTCTGTCATTGAACAAATTAGCAAGCTTCATATATACCTCCGATGCATTTGGCACGTATCCTTTTAATTATATATCATCAAAGGGCAATATTGAAGCAATGACGAAAATTAATGCGGCTGCAGCTCAGCTATATCTCCGACTATTTCGAGGCCACTATTACGTCCTGTACCTTCAAATATAATTTTCCTATTACCGTAAGCGACCTGCCCAAGGGTAACCTTGATTTCCGATGACATGCTTTCGTCGATGACGTCCTCCATTGAACCGTTGCGTGGTGAATAAAGCTTTCCTGAGTTTGACTCGCGGGTATGTATTTCAAGATAAATATGTTTGTCACTGATGCGGATGCGGATGTTGCCCGACTGATGTGAGAGCTGCTCTATCCGTGCCCCGGTGTAGGTAGCAAATCTATAAAGCTTTCCATTGATTGAAAGGCCCGCAATTAAACCTGTAAAGAACTTGCCAAACCAAGGTATCCGTGCTATTGATGCTGTGAAGAAAACATTGGGGTTTTCAAAATAGTTAGACTGCATCCAGATCCAGGAGCTTGGGAAGGACCTTCCCCAATCCTTTTCCATATAGCCTCTGCCACCCGTAAAATCCACACTTCTATTGTTTATTGCAAGGCTGCCGCTTATATCGTGCTTCATGCTGATTATGCCATGATAGCATTCCATAAAGGGTACAAAGGCGTACCAGCCCATTATGCCCGGGGAAAAGAGAGAAACTGGCCAAGGGGCTGAATTTTCGAAGTTAAGCCTCCCCTTTAAGCTAAAGCTGTCCGCAGCTAAATCTATATCGACCACTCCAGAAGAGAAATAATTAGCACCTATCCATAGCCTGAAATTGTCTTTGGAGTAGTGAAAATCATGGATATCATAAGTTTGATAGAGAGATTTGCAGCTTTTCCCATCAATGAGCTGGATAAATGAGTGGGGTTTGCTCCCGTCAATTCCGTAGGATACTCCGGGTATAAGTGCATATATACTGTCCTCATCTTTATTAACTATCTTGAAATACCATCCCTCAAAATACTTTTTAGGGTGCTGCCTTCCTTGGTATACTTCAGGCTTCCAGACTTTCGTGAGCTTTAACATGCGGTCATATTCCTTTCATAGTTTTTTTCATTACCTTTAAGTTTTCTATCACCAACGTCCTTTATTCAACACCGCAATTATTAATATTATATTACAATTCATACTCGGCAATTGACAGGCATAAACTGGTAATATATAATTTACAAGAAAAGAAGAAAATGGAAAGGGAGGTCGCGAATATGAGAATCAATAGTGCAATAAAAAGAAACTATAACAATTTAATACAGCGGCCTGCTTTATCAGTTTTTGAGGACTGATTGACAGTTTTTTTGTGCGGGTCGCTTTGAGAGAGGGGACTCCGTGACAATTTTAAAACTAAGGTTTTTCAGTGTTCTAAGTCATGGAATATTTATGTTCCATGGCTTTTATTATTTTCTGAGTGATTTATCTGTACTACTTTATGAGGGGGTTTTACATCATGTCTAGAATCAAAAATCTGCTAAGTCCTTACATGGGCTTACCCAAGGAAATTTATATCATATTCGCTTCACGAATAGTGAATGCTATGGGCTGCTTTGTTATGCCGCTGATGACAATAATTATGACTGACAGAATAGGTTTGTCTAAGGAGACTACGGGCTTTTACCTGAGTTTGAACAGCTTGGTTTTTCCGTTGGCTTCCATGCTTGGAGGAAAGCTTGCAGACTCTTTCGGCAGAAAGGGCCTGATAATAGTGTTTGATACGCTGGCAGCTCTGCTGTATCTATCCTGCGGGTTTATAGAACCATCTATGTCGCTTATATATGTGATTCTGGCAGCAAGTGCATGCATGAGTGTTGCCGGACCATCACATGATTCCCTAATAGCTGATTTGACTACTCCTGAGAATAGAGAGGGCGCATATGCCTTAAGCTATCTGGGCTGGAACATAGGCTTTGCAGTCGGTCCAATGCTGGGAGGCTTTTTATACAGAAGCTACCTGCCCCTTGTATTCATAGGAGATGCAGCCACTGCCTTGATGTCAATAAGCCTGATATTCTTCTTTGTCAAAGAGACCATAGGCACGACCAGAGAGGAGATAGCAGACGAAAGCAGAAAGCTTGAAAGAAGAGAAGAAGGCTCGATAATATCAGTACTGCTGAGAAGACCTATGCTAATTTATTTTGCTATTATTGCCTTCGGGTATAACTTCGCATATTCCCAATGGACCTTCCTGATGCCGATACATTCCATGCAGAACTTTGGCGGCTTTGGTGCCCAGTATTTTGGTTGGATGGCAAGCTTGAACGGCTTGGTGGTTATACTGTTTACACCTATTCTCACCAAGCTGACTGTAAGAATGAAGGGCATGAGGAAGATGGTCTATGGGATACTGCTGTATGCCATAGGTTTTGGAATGTTAGGAGTACTCAACACACTGTCTTACTTCTTCCTGTCGGTTTTCATTTTTACTTTGGGAGAGATATTGCTTTCTATAAGCGTTATGCCATTTATCGTAAACCATACACCGGCATCCCACAGGGGCAGGATGAATGCTGTGCTGCCTACAATAATGGGCATGGGCTATGCAATCGGGCCAATGACTATGGGCAGGATACTTAATTACTCAAGTGTGGAAAGCGCATGGCTCATATTGGGAGGACTCACTGCAATATCTGCCGCATTCATGTTCGGCCTTGAAAAATACGACGATTGGGCCAGCGCTAAAGTGGAAGAGTCAGAAGAAGCAATGGAAGCATAGAAAATATATTTCTAAATTTATATTGCAAATTGGGACATATGTCCTTTTTATGTGATATTATTTTACTATATTATAAAAATGGGGGAAAAACATGAAAAGGATCACCGATAAGAACCTACTCGAAGCCTATATCGGGGAATTCGGCTTAGATTCATTGTTCCAAAAGGATATGCGGCCTTTTATGAGCCTTATGAGCTATGAAAGAGGGGAGTGCATCTGCAATACCGGAGATGAGCTGAATTACTTTTATTTCAATGTAAAAGGCAAGCTCAAGGTATATACGCTGATGGAAAATGGCAAATCCCTGCTTCTTAGGTTCAATAAGCCCTTAAGCATACTTGGCGATGTGGAGTTCATGTCAGGCTATAAGATAAAGTGCAATGTTGATTCACTTAATGAATCCCATCTAATTGGGATAAGGTTGGATGACATTCGCAAATATGCAGCAGACGATCCGGTTTTTCTCAGCTATGTAATTAAGAATCTGGGGTATAAGCTATATACGATATCCAACAGTACCTCAATAAACCTGCTGTATTCCCTCGAAAAGAGGTTTGCCAGCTATATTATCTCAATCTCAAGTGAAGAAAGCAGCTCCAAGGGTATAAATGAGATAAAGACAACAAGCATGACTGAGATGGCGACGCTTCTGGGCACAAGCTACAGGCACCTGAATAGGGTCATAAGGGAGCTTGCAGATAAGGGGATAGTAGGAAAAAGGAACGGAAATATATCTGTGCTGGATTATGCAGCCTTGAAAGAGCTTTCCGGCGGTCTTCTATACGAGTAATTTAGAGCATTTTATAATAGAACCTAATAAACATCATCGGTGCCGGGATTGCTCACTCCCGGCACATACCCCCAATATTCGGATGAATTTAGCCGCTACCTGCATTTATGCAGGTAGTTTGTTAATTAATTACAGATTGCTTTATTGCGCCAAAATGGTTACTATAGATATATAAATAATGTAGAGGGGTAGATAATCAATATGGATACAGTGCTTTTGATTGATTCCTGTACAGACCTTCCACGCAGTTATGTGGAGAAGAATGAGATACCTGTTGTAAATCTTGTTTGCAACTTCAAGGGTCAAGAGTACAAGGACGATTTTGGGAAAACTCTCAGCTATAAAGAATTCTATGCTGCGGTGAGAAATGGTGAAATGCCTTCCACTTCACAGGTTAATGTTTATGTCTATACAGAAATCTTTAAAAAATATGCAACAGACGGAAAATCGATTATTTATCTTGGATTCTCTTCCGCGTTGAGTGGAAGTCTTAACAGCGCATTACTTGCGAAGG
The DNA here is from genome assembly GCA_035628995.1 of Clostridia bacterium. Lineage (NCBI taxonomy): Bacteria > Bacillati > Bacillota > Clostridia > Clostridia bacterium. The sequence continues at coordinate 108,070 of DASPIR010000008.1, forward strand.
ATATGATCTGTGAAGAGATTGAGAATGCGGATATCACAGTTATCGACAGCAGAAGTGCTTCCCTCGGTGAAGGGCTATTGGCATATCATGCAAATGAAATGCTAAAAGCAGGGGCTTCCAAGGATGAGGTAGTAAGCTGGCTTGAGACAAATAAGCTCAGAATGAATCATTGGTTTACTGTAGATGACCTGGGACATCTGAAAAGAGGGGGAAGAGTATCGGGGGCAGCCGCTTTTGTAGGCACACTGCTTGATATAAAGCCTATTCTTCAGGTTGATGATGAGGGAAGGCTGATACCTGTGTCCAAGGTTAAGGGCAGGAAAAAGTCTTTGAAGACTCTTTTTGAAATGCTTCAGGAGAATATAGTGTCCCCAGAGGAGCAGGTAATTGCAATTAGCCATGGGGATTGCATCGAAGATGCTGAATACCTGAAGGAAATGATACTGAAGGAGTATAAGGTTAAGGACGTAATAATAAATGAGGTAGGACCTGTTATAGGCTCCCATTCAGGCCCTGGCACAGTTGCTCTGTTTTTTATGGGGAATAAAAGATAATTAAATATAAAACTTGAAGAAAGCAGGACATAGCTTATGTCCTGCTTCATTTTTTTGCCTGAATTCATATTGAGCAGGCATTTGTGGAATACTTCTATATGATGCATTTATATCTTAAAGGAAGTGAATTTTGACATATGGGAAAAAAAGACAAGAAAATAGCAATACTGGGAGGCGGATATGGAGGTGTGCATGCTGCAAGGCTTTTAGGCAAAGCAGCTGCAAAAAGAAAAGACATTAGTGTGCTGTTGGTGGATAAAAAGCCTTATCATACCTTGATGACAGAGCTGCATGAAGTGGCAGGAAACAGAGTGGAGGCTGAGTCTGTACAGATAGACCTGAGGGAGATATTAAGCGCATCAGGAGTTCAGGTAGTTACAGAAGAAATAAAAGGTATAGATTTTAAAGGGCAGAAGCTGCAGGCTGATTCAGACAGCTACGAATACGACTACCTGATAATAGACACAGGAGCAGAGCCTGCTTTTTTCGGTATACCCGGCGTAAAGGAGAATGGCTTCTCTCTATGGTCCTTTGAGGATGCTATAAAGGTAAGGGAACATATAAAGGATATGTTTGACAAGGCCAGAGCAGAAAAAGACCACAACAAAAGGAAGTCTATGCTTACTTTTATTGTGGCAGGTGCAGGCTTCACAGGGATAGAGACCATGGGTGAGCTGGTTGAGTGGAAAAGACAGCTGTGCAGAGATTATGAGATTGACAGGAAGGAAGTGAGCTTGATAGTTGTAGAAGCTATGGGCAGCATACTTCCGATACTCAGTGAGGGACTTATAAAGAAGTCAGAGAGATTTCTTCAGAAGCATGGCGTTGAGATTATGACAGCAGCGGCTATCACTGCAGTAAATAAAGAGTCCATAGTATTGAAAGATGGCAGGGAAATACCCACAAGAACCTTGATTTGGACCTGCGGCATACAGGGGAGCGATTTTGCAGCTAAGACAGAGCTGACCCATGGAAGCAGGGGCAGGATACAGGTTGATGAATATATGCAGTCGGTAGAATATCATAATGTTTTTGCAGTAGGTGACAATGCATTCTATGAGGAGCCGGATGCAGAAGGCAAGAAGAAGCCCATACCCCAGATTGTTGAGGCTGCACTGCAAACTGCAGAGACAGCAGCACATAATATAATTGCATCGATAGACAAGAGTGATAAAAAGGCCTTTAAATCCAATTACCATGGAATTATGGTGTCCATAGGCAGCCGCTACGCAGTAGCCAATATTGGAAAAACATCCTTATCGGGCTTTTCTGCCATGGCGCTGAAGCACCTGGTAAACTTTCACTATCAATATGGAGTGGGAGGCTTTGCCAGGATATGGACCTACTTTATGCATGAGTTTATGCATGTTAAGGAGAACAGGTCTATATTAGGCGGACATTTGTCTGCAAAGACACCTACCTTCTGGCTGGCTATACTCAGAATATACCTTGGCGTAATATGGATTGGCGAAGGTGTGAAAAAGATAAAGGAAGGCTGGCTAGACCCGAGTAAAAACTTCATTGTGACATTGCCCAAGCCTGGAGATGTGCCGCTGCAATCCACTGACGCCGTAACTAGTGCAACTCAGGTAACACAGTATTACCCGGAGCCTATACTGAAACAGCCGCCGCTGATATATCAATGGTTTACAAAAACCTTTATTGAGCCTAATGCCTATTTGTTTCAGGCTTCAGTGGTGCTGCTGGAGGTGGCTATAGGACTTGCGCTAATTGCAGGTTTGTTCACTGTACTTGCTTCCTTGGGCTCGATATTTCTTTGCTTTAATTTTATTCTGTCTGCTTTGGCAGGGACTGAAATTCTATGGCATATATTTGTAGCTGTTGCCATGTTTGGAGGAGCAGGCAGGGCGTTCGGTTTGGATTATTATGTGATGCCATGGCTCAGGCACCGGTGGAGAAGAACAGCTTTTGCACGCAAGACCCATTTATATGTAAGGTAGCATAAATAAATATTTGTAAAATATGGTAATAGTATAATATAATTGTTTTGGACTATATCTTATTTGGAGGGTTGCAAGGAATGCATTTTAATATAGGTGATAATTATCACGGTTTTCGATTAATTGAAGAAAAGAATGTCAAGGAAACAAATTCCATAGTGAGGCTTTTCCAACATGAGAAGAGCGGAGCCAGACTCTTTTATATGGAGAATGAGGAGGATAACAAGGTATTTTCGGTTGCTTTCAGGACACCGCCCAAGGATAGTACAGGGCTGCCTCACATACTGGAGCATTCAGTACTTTGCGGTTCCAGAAAGTTTCCGACTAAAGAACCCTTTGTAGAGCTTGTGAAAGGTTCGCTTAATACCTTTCTAAATGCCTTCACTTTTGGAGACAAGACCATGTATCCGGTAGCAAGCAGGAATAACAAGGATTTTGAGAATCTGATGGATGTATATCTGGACTCTGTGTTCTATCCTAACATATATAAACATGAAGAGATACTGAAACAGGAGGGCTGGCACTATGAGCTGGAGAATACTGAGGATGAGCTGAAATACAAGGGCGTTGTATATAATGAAATGAAGGGAGCCCTGTCATCACCTGAGTCTGTGCTTTCTAGAAAGATGCAGGAGACTTTGTTCCCTGATACGCCATACGGCTATGAGTCGGGAGGCGACCCGGAGGTAATTCCGGAGTTAACTCAAGAGGAATTCCTTGCTTTTCATAAAAGGTATTATCACCCGTCAAACAGCTATATGTTCCTATATGGAAAAATGGATGTGCTCGGGCGCTTGAAGTTTATTGATGAAGCTTACCTTAAGGACTTCGAAGCAATTTCTGTAGCTTCTGCCATACCTGTGCAGAAGGCCTTTGATTCGATGAAGAGGTACGAATTGGAATATCCCATATCCGCACAGGAGGATGAAAATGATAAAACATATCTCAGCTTGAATTATGTGACAGGATTGTCCACAGATTCAGAGCTGTACCTGGCAATGGAGATATTGGAGCATATACTTCTGTCAACACCGGCTTCACCGCTTAAGAAAGCGCTGATAGAGGCCGGACTGGGCAAGGATGTTTTCGGTAAATATGACAACAGCATACTTCAGCCTGTTTTCAGCGTGGTGGTGAAGAACTCAAATGTAGGAGTTCAAGATGAGTTTGTAAAGGTAGTTCTAGAAACCTTGAGAAAGCTGGTTCGCGATGGGTTGGACAGTCAATTGGTGGAGGCAGCGGTCAATCTGAAGGAGTTCCAGCTGAGGGAAGCAGATTTTGAAGGCTATCCCCAAGGGCTTATATACAATATAAAAATCATGGACAGCTGGCTTTATGACAAGGATCCTATTATGCATCTGCGCTATGAGCATATATTTGAGAAAATAAGGGCTGAGATGAAGAACGGATATTTTGAGAAGCTTATAGAAGAGTATATTTTAAAAAATAACCACAGCTCGATGTTGGTGCTGAAACCTAAAAAAGGCATGTCAGAGGCCAAAGACGAGGAGACCCGGAATAAGCTTAAGAGCATTAAGTCCCAACTGACCAAGGAACAGCTGCAGCAGCTTGTAAAGTCGACCAAGGAGCTGAGGGATTGGCAGAATACCCCTGATACTCCTGAGAAGCTTCAGCTTATACCAATGCTTTCTATTCAGGATATCGCCCAGAAAGGCGAGGTGCTGTCCCAGAAGGTGACGGAGGAAGCGGGAATCAAGGTGCTTGCCCACCATGTATTTACTAATGACATAGTGTATGCGGGCCTTCTGTTCGATACAACTGTTGTGCCACAGGAGCTGCTGCCTTACATCACACTTTTATCAGGGATACTTGGCAAGGTCAGTACAGAAATCCATGGCTATGGAGATCTTTCAAAGGAAATTGACATGTATACAGGAGGCATCAGATTCAGCTCGCAGGTTTACGGGGAAAAGAATGATGACAATAAATATCATCCTGTATTCTCTGTAAGTGGCAGGGCTCTTGCAAGCAAGCTTCCAAGGATGTTTGAGCTTATGCGGGAGATAATAACCAAAACCAGGTTTGATGATGTGAAAAGAATCAAGGAAATCATACAGGAGAATAAGTCAAGGATTGAGATGAGGATATCCAATGAGGGATATACAATTGCCTGCAAAAGATTATTCTCATATTTCTCGGCGGAAGGCAGCTATCTTGAGACCATAACAGGGCTGACGTACTACAAGTTCATTGCTGATATAGAAAAGAACTTTGAAAGCAGAATAGAAGAAGTAAAGGGAAACCTCCAGAAGCTCATGGCGCTGATATTCAGGAAAGATGGTCTGGTTGCAGGGGTCACCTGTGAAAAGGATGATTATCGCAGCTTTGCTGAGAATTTAAGCCTGACGCTGAAGGAGTTAAGTGCGGAGAAGCATCCATCTGTGCAGTATGTATTTGAGACAAAGTCGCTGAATGAAGGGCTGATGACCCAGGGCAAGGTACAGTATGTAGCTCAGGGGTATAACTTCATTAAGTTGGGATATCCATACACAGGGAGCTTGCAGGTGCTCAGGACAATATCCAGGTACAACTATCTTTGGAACCGCATAAGGGTTCAGGGTGGAGCCTATGGTGCTTTTTCAGGCTTTGAGAAGAACGGCAATATGTTCATGGTCTCTTACAGAGACCCCAACCTGAAAGAGACATTAAAGGTCTATGAAGAAATGCATGACTACCTGAAGGATTTCCACATAGATGAAAGAGAAATGACCAAGTACATTATCGGAACAGTAAGCAAGCTGGATTTGCCTCTGACCCCCTTTATGAAGGGCGAGAGAGCTATTGAGAACTATATGAGGAAAATTACTCCCGAGGACCTGCAGAAGGAAAGGGAAGAAATCCTCAGTACAAAGCAGCAGGATATGAGAGCACTGTCTGACATGATGCTTGAACTTATGAAGAGGCAAAGCTACTGTGTCTTGGGAAGTGAAATGAAAATCAAGGAGAATAAAGAGCTGTTCGGCAGCTTGGTGGATGTTTTTAACTGAAAAAAAGGGCGTAGACTTAAGTCTACGCCTTATCCTTTGTGATAGGTCACTACCTTTTCTGACTGCCTGTAAGACTCTGCTAGTTGTTGCTCTAGTGGTTGATAGGGCTTAAGCCAGTCACGGTTTACGACTAATTCCATAAGTGCTGAATACTCATCCAAGGTCTGGTTGTGAGCATCTCTGCACATTGCTCTCAGCTCTGGAGTGGAGCTCTCCAGCACTGCCATAAAATATCCACTGGTAGAGGCTTTTGAGGCCATCAGCATATCATTGGCAATAGTCTGATCATCTATCTGTTTCTTAATAGCCTTCATCGAATCGACCATGTTTGTCATCCTAGTGTACCTCCACTGTATTGATTATATTATTTTCGGTTATGAACTGCTGAATGCCCTTTATACGCGCCTCACATGTCAAGATGGACGTTTCTGCCGTCCGTCTCAATTCATCATCATTAATAGCGGGAATCATCATCCTTGCTTTCGTAACCCCACTAGCTTCTGCTTGAAGCAGCTTGTTAAGATTCAGTAGTTCAGCTTCTGACAGGCTTCTCATATCATTGCCTCCATTCCATAATTAATATGTGTTCAGGGTTTTAATACCTATTCAATTTCAGCATGCCCAATTGTATGACTGATATGTAAGGAAGAATATGTATAACATCAAAGAACTGCTTATTTTCAGCTTTGCATCACCGAGAGGTTCTTTCTAGCAGCGTATTAAAGCTTCCGAATAAAGTTATATTATTCAGGAAGCTTTAATTTTTGTGCGAATATGTTATAATAAAATCGCAAAAAAATCAAATGGAGGAAAACTTATGATAGAGCTCATTAATGTCAGCAAATCTTATAACGGTACTGTAAAAGCGGTGGATGACCTTACGCTTATTGTCCCGGAGGGACAAATTGTAGGCTTTTTAGGCCCAAATGGAGCAGGAAAGACAACCACTATAAAGGTTATAACGGGGATACTGAATGCTGACAGTGGAAGCATAATAATAAATGGGATAGACGTAAAGGAAAGACCTCTTGACGCAAAAAGGCAGTTCGGCTTTGTGCCTGACAACCCTGACATGTTCCTGCGCCTAAAGGGGATTGAATATTTGAACTTTATGGCTGATATATATAAAGTGCCTGGTGATTTGAGAGGGAAAAGGATACAGGAGCTTTCGGAAAGCTTCGAAATGGAGGCTGCTCTTAATGATCAGATACAGAGCTACTCCCATGGAATGAGGCAGAAGATTATTATAATGGGGGTACTTATCCATGACCCGAGCGTATGGATACTGGATGAGCCGATGACCGGACTTGATCCGAAGTCATCCTTTACATTAAAGGAAATGATGAAGAATCATGCTGCCACCGGCAAGACTGTATTCTTCTCCACCCATGTGTTGGAGGTTGCTGAAAAGCTATGCGACAGGGTAGCCATCGTTAACAAGGGAAAGCTGCTGTTTTACGGTACTATGGACGAAATTAGAGAACATTTCAAGAGCAATGGATCTTTGGAAAAAATATTTTTGGAGTTGACGGAAAATGAGTAGATACATAATTTTGACCAAGGTGATGCTGAAAAATTTCAACTTGCTTTCGTTAAAGTCAGACAAACCTGGTAAGAGCCGCATCAAGGGCATATTACTTTCCATACTTATATTTGCTGCCTTTTCACCCATGGTACTTGGCATAGGGAGTATATCCTACAGTGGCTATAATATGCTGTCCAAAATCCAGCAGGAGGGGTTAATCCTCGGGATTGGCTTTTCGGCAGTCAGTATGGCAATCTTCTTTTTCAGTATTTTTTATGTAATGAGTATATTTTATTTTTTCAAAGATATTGAGAGCTTGCTGCCGCTGCCTTTAAAGCCTTCGGAGATATTGGCGGCAAAGCTTACGGTGGCTTTGCTCTATGAATATTTAACCGAGATTGTTTTCCTTGCTCCTGTCCTTATTGGATATGGAGCGGCTAGTAGAGCCGGATTTATTTACTATCTGTATAGCATTCTGATATTTCTGTCGCTGCCCTTGCTGCCGCTTGTATATGCATCCATACTTAGCATAATAGTGATGAGGTTTACAAATCTTGCGAAGAATAGAGACAGATTCAAGATTGTTGGCGGGATTATAGCAATGCTGCTAGCTGTCGGAATGAATGCTGTAATCACTAAGTTCAGCAGTGCTTCCCTTAATGCCGAGGAGCTTCAACAGCTGCTGGCACAGGGAAATAACTCCTTTGTAGGAGTAATGTCAGGTATTTTCTTCAACAACAGATTTGCAGTAATGGCACTATTGCATAGTGAAGCCTTGAAGGGTTTTGTGAATTTAGGTGTATTCGTGCTTATATGCCTGCTTTTTGTGCTGCTATTCTTAAGCTTTGGCGAAGGTATGTATTTCAAAGGTGTGGTAGGCATATCGGAAGCGTCTGCAAAAAGGAAGAAATACTCAGAAGCGGAGCTTAGAAAGTCCAGTGAGCAGAAATCAGCTTTATGGTCATATACAATGAAAGAACTCAAGCTGCTATTCAGGACTCCTGTTTATTTTATGAACTGCGTCCTTATGAATTTTCTTTTTCCGGTATTTATTATCCTTCCTTTTCTTGTACAGCCCAGTGAAATGCAGGAGCTTCAGGGACTTAGAGGATTTGCAAACAGCGGAAGCGGAAGTTCAGTGATATTAGCCGTGGCTTTCGGTATAAGCGCATTTCTCACCTCTACCAATGGAATTACTTCTTCGGCAATATCCAGGGAGGGTACCAATATATTTGTGAGTAAATATCTGCCGGTAAGCTACAAGACTCAGATAACGGCAAAGGTACTGTCTGGCATGAGCATGGGTGCCGTGGGGATGCTGTCCATGCTGCTGACAGCAGTAGTATTTATACCGATGCCGATTTATCTTATATTGCTTAGTATCACAGTAAGTGCCCTGGGAATAGCCTTCAGTTCCTTTATGGGAATACTTCTTGATCTTAACTTCCCTAAGCTTATATGGGATAATGAGCAGAAGGCTGTGAAGCAGAATTTCAATGTGGTGCTCAACATGCTGGCTAGCATTATAATTGCAGGTATACCGATTTTTATCAGTATAGCACTCCACTTTACACTCTGGATGACCTTTCTCGTGATAGTAGTAATGTTCGGCATACTGGATCTGCTGTTGTACAACATACTCGCTACAGTAGGGGTAAGGCTTTTTGCAAAGATAGAGGTATGAAATGGGTTACGAGGTTACGAGGTTACGAGGTTACGGGGAAACGTGTAACACGGATTTGCACGGAAATCCACTGAACACACGGTAAGCTAATAAATTTTCATCCGTGTAATTCCGTGGATTTCCGTGTGTTCAGTGGTACCCGTTCTTTTATCCGTTCAATGATTCATGTGCTTCTTTAAGGTGCCTCATTATCGGCAGTTTTTGAGGGCATGCCTCTTCGCATTTGCCGCATTCCACGCATAAAGATGCATCCTTGCTTGACTGCTTCAAGCCTGCATAGTTTTTCGCTGACTCCATTTGAATGTTGTAAGCTGCGGCCTCGTTGTAGTAAGAGAAAATCTGCGGTATGGACACATTGTTGGGGCAAGGCAGACAGTATTCGCAGCCTGTGCATTTCACTTTTGTCAGGTTGGTGTAAAGTTCTCTTACCTTATTAACGGCATTGAGTTCTTTTTCGCTTAAGGCATTAGGCATGGAGTTTCCAGCTATCTTCAGGTTTTCAACCACCTGTTCCATAGTGCTCATACCGCTCAGGGCGAGAGTTACCTCGGGATGATTGAATATCCATTTGAATGACCAGTCAGCAGGGCTCCTGTCATATCCGGACTCCTTCCAGACTTTTGCCACTTCCACAGGCGGAGTGTTAGAAAGCTTGCCGCCCAAGAGAGGCTCCATTACAACAACTGCAATTCCTTTGGTGTGTGCGTAGCTTATGTGCTTCTCCCACTCTTTGTCCTCCATATAGTTGAACATTATCTGGCACATTCCCCAATCAAAGGAATCCAGTATTGTCCTAAAGAAACTGATATCATCGTGGAAGGAGAAACCTGCATGCTTCACTTTGCCGCTTGCTATGGCCTTCTTTAGGGAACCAAGCACATCAAGTTCTTTTACTGTATTCCATCTTTCTTTACCGAGAGCATGCAACAGGTAAAAATCTATATGGTCTGTCTGAAGCTTTTCCAGCTGCTCATCAAGGTATTTATCAAAATCCTCTTTGGTTTTTAAAAGCCATACAGGCAGCTTTGTAGCCAGCTTTACCTTCTCACGGTAGCCATCCTTTAAAGCCTTTCCAACAAAGATCTCACTACTGCCACCGTGGTAAGGGTAAGCGGTATCTACGTAATTAACTCCATTATCAATGGCAAACCTGACCATCCTTTGGGCTTCTGCTTCGTCAATTCTTTTGGTATCCGGCTCACTGCCGTCCACTCCTGGCATTAGTGGAAACCTCATACAGCCAAATCCCAGTATAGAGACATCAAACCCCAGTTTTCCAAACTTTCTGTACTGCATTGTATATTACCCCCTGTATTTTTCTCTATATATGCTTCCCTTTTAGTATCTTATATAATCCCATCATTTTCAAGGGGCTTATTGGATTTGCCTATCGCTGATTATATGCCTAAGTGATTTTTTACCATATTCATAAGATTGCCTCCAATCAGATGAAACAGTAACAGAATTACTATTATTACGCTAATAATGATGAGAGCCTTCAAAATATTCTTTTTCCACATACTAAACGACCTCCTTCTGATTTCATTACTCATATGATAGAGCATTTCTTACAGGCATCTGTGAAGCCTTCCATGAGGGATAGAAGCTTGCCAATGCGGCGAAGAGGATGACGATCGCAAGCCATATCACAAATCCTGATATAGATGCGGCAAATTCTAGTGGTGCTTCAAAGAATATCATCCCAAACTTGTAGCTGACGAATCTGCTAAGGGGCCAGGACAATACCATGGAAATAAACCAGCTTAGTATACCGATGATTACCCCCTCGGTTACAACGATGCCTGTGATGGAATTTGTGGATGCACCTACTGCACGCATAATACCTATTTCTCTTGTCCTCTCAAGGGTGTTGATGCTTATGGTAATCGCCAATCCCAGGCCCCCTACAATAACTACAAGCACAGACATCATAATCAGGAAGGTGGCAATGAAAAGCAGATGATTTTCTATGGCTTCCCGGTAATCTGCAATTTTTATGAGGGAGCTTACATGCATGCCTTTTTCTGCCATTTTTTGCTCAAGCAGTTTAGCAATCTCCGATTGTGAGGAAGAACTATGCTTACTGGTAACGATCACAGCATTCCTGGCATAGCCTTCCTTTTGGAGTACTTGTGAAAGATATTCCGAATTCACATAAGCTGCAGGCTGCCCCAGCAACTCTTTGGAGATACCTACAACCTTCCATTTTGTATCCCTTTGGTTAATTCTAAGGATTATTTCATTTCCTACCCTCATATCTGGCTCATTAGTCAGCAATCTCTGGTTGATAACAATTGCGTTTTTATCATTAGGCTCAAGCCATCTGCCGTTATATAGAGGAGGTGCTGACATAAGCTTCGTGGAGGATGGAGGGGCAACAATGTTAAAGCTGTTTCCGGTAGTACCATCCTTATAAACATGGGATGCACTTGCACCGCCCCAAGCTTCTACCTTTACTGCTCCAGGGATCTCACTTATGGCATTTTCTATGATACTCACCGGCTGTGCACTATCGAAGGTAACCTGAATATCATAGGAAAGTGAATTTATTTTTTCATCCACCGTGTAGTACATAGAGGCATAAATATTCATCGCAACAATAAAACCGGTTCCTCCAGCAGCCATGACCAAAATGGTGAATATCAAACGCCCTTTGCGTCTGAAGGTATTGCGAAGAGACAGTAAAAACGGGCGGGGGAGAAAACCGAGTATTTTAGGGAGTCTATTCGTTGTGCTGCTGCTATACTTCTCCTGGTTTATGCCATAGTCTTTTATTGCTTCATAAACTGTGATCCCGCTGCCCCTTGCAATGGGGATGCCTGCTGTAAGTAGCGGAACAAGTAGGCCTAAGGCAAATTCTATTATAAAGATATATGCTGGAATACTATAACTGTAAATGTTGAAATTTAACATTTCAGCAGCCATCCAAGCATAACCGCGTCCAGCATAAACCCCTGCTGGTATGCTGATAAGCAAGGCAGCAAAGGCAAGAATCAAAACCATTCCTTGATATAATCCTGAGATTTGAAGCGAGCTGGCACCTATGGCCTTCATGATTCCAATCTGACGAGTTTGCTGATCAATTATGGCAGTAATAATGTTAACAACTAAGATACCACTTAATATTAGGGCGAGTAAACCGAATATTTCCATCAGAAACAGGAGGATTGCCATCTGGTCATAATGCGGGTGCTTACCCGGTCTTGGTATGTCGATGCGTGCAACCTTGATACCATCTTTCTCCAGATACTCTTTAAGTAAATACACGTTATCACGGATGTGCTTCGTATTCATTCCATCCTCAGCAACAATAATCTTCAATTCTGTATTCTTTGGCTCTCCTCCAAGAAGCTTCAAGGTGCCGGAAGTAATGTAGCCGTAAGCATAGCCTTCCATCCATGCAGGAGCCAACCCTGGTGCATGGACTGTACCCGCAAGCTTCAAGGTAGTTATATTTCCATCAGGTATTTTAACATTTATAGATTGATTGATTTCCGCTTTGGCTACTGACAGGGCTTTACGTTCAAGGAGAATTTCACCGCTATCCGGAATCGCTTTCCCTTTTTCAGATGCAAAGGTATCCAGTCTGATATCATCAAAATCATTGATGACAAAGAGCCAAATATCTTTCCATTCATTACTTCCGACCTGCACGCGGCCAATTACCTTTCCTCTTTTTTCTGCATCCTTGATATATGGTAAATCTCTGATTTTTTGAATATATGAATCATTTAGCGGGTCAGTCCATAATACTGCTGAAGAAGGGTTGGTATTCATATAATTTTTGTCCATTTCCCGCAGAAGAATGGAATAGGAGTTTGCAACCACAGAAATCCCGAAAACTCCAATACATATAGCCAATATTACAAAGACTGTGCGCATTTTATTGACGGAAAGGTCTCCAATCAATTTGTGCCATCTGGAACTAAGCATGTTGGGCACCTCCTTCTTCATATGATTTGACCATCAGCTAGCTTTATTGTACGAGAGCACTGGCCTGCTATATCCTGGTCATGGGTTACGATAATCAAAGTCTTACCGGAACGGACCAATTCATTGAAGATGCTGAATACATCGTTCGCAGTTGCTGTATCGAGATTTCCGGTAGGCTCGTCTGCCAGGATAATAGGAGGGTCATTGGATAGAGCTCGCGCTATTGCAACCCTTTGCTGCTGCCCTCCTGAAAGTGCAGTGGGGAATTTATATGCCTGATCGTCTATCCCAACCTGCTTCAACAAACTAAATGCACGCTCCTTTCGTTGGGATACGTGGAAAGTATTGCAGAAATCCATTGGGAGCATAATGTTTTCAATAACGGACAAGGTGGGGAGGAGCTGAAAAAACTGAAATATAACCCCTACATTTATTCCACGCCATTTAGAAACCTGATTTTCACTCATGGAGTGGATAATTCTTTCTCCGATGAGGATTTCTCCGGAGGAGGGTTTGTCAATTCCTGAAATCATATTCATCAACGTAGATTTTCCGCTTCCCGACTTTCCGATTACAGATACAAATTCTCCTTTATCAACAGTAAGGCTTATTCCTTTGAGGGCATCGAAGGTACCTGCGGAGGTTATAAAGGTTTTCTTGATGTCACGCAAATTTATCAATGATTGCTCTTTTGATGCCTTAGACATAGATTTCACTTCCTTTTTTCAATAATTGGTGTATAATATATTCAATACTGAACACTTTGTATTGTTTTAATATAATGGATTCTGATTATAGAAGTAAATAAGCAATGTCACTGGAATGTACGTTATGAAACACTTTGTTAAAATTGTTCGGAAATGAGGGAGTGAAATGAAAAATAGTGAACAGGACAGAAGAACAGTAAAAACCCGTCAAGCAATCCATGAAGCACTGTTTTCACTTATGCATGAAAAGCGATACAACAAAATTACCGTTCAGGATATAATTGACCGGGCAAATGTAGGACGATCAACCTTTTATTCACATTTTACCACCAAGGATGAATTGTTTTTGAGCAGTACTGAACATTTGTTGGAGATGCTTAACCGATATATTATGAGCTATATCGAAAATAGAGGGGATAAGCCTAGATTGATTCCGGTTGTCGAGCTTTTTGAGCATATAGAAGAAAACAGTCGCCTAATTAAAGGGTTGATTAAAGCAGATGGTGCAGAGCTATTCTTTAATAAGGTACAAAGCTATTGGAATAAAAAAATAGAAGAATATTTTCTTTCAAAGCTGCCTGAGGGTAAGGAACCCAAAGTCCCCATAGCGATTTTGACGAATCACATTTCAAGTACTTTGATCAACCTGCTCAAGTGGTGGGTTAATAATAAAATGTCATATACACCATCACAGATGGATCAATATTTTCAGGAATTAATAAACCCATGTATTGATTCAATAATTAGCGATTTTCCTGTGAAAGTGTGAGGTAAAGTACCTAAAACAGTCCCATGGCATAAGAGGGATGTGTAGAAAAATAAAACTGCCGATTGATATGCGATGTGCATATTGGTCGGCAGTTTTTTGTGCTTATTTCATTCTATCTCAATACTTCCTTAAGTGCCTTTATGAATTCTCTGTTTTCCGACCTGGTTCCAAGGCTTACGCGAAGCCAGGTTTCGGGAGTGAAGCCTCCAACAGGTCTTATGATTACTCCTTTTTTCAGGAGTGCATTGAATACAATATTGCTGTTCTGATTGGAGTTGAATATTATGTGGTTGGCTTCTGTTTTTGTATATTCCAAGCCCATTTTATCAAATTCTTCGTATATGTATTTCTTGCCTTCATTATTATTGGCTACTACTTTTGCAAGGAATTCATCATCATTAATAGCAGCAATAGCTGCAGCCTGGGTTAGGAGCGTAACATTAAAGGGATTTCTTATCTTGTTGATTATTGAAATCAGCTCCGGGTCCCCTATTGTATAGCCGAGTCTCAGGCCTGCGAGACCGTATGCCTTTGACAGCGTTCTCATAAGCAGCAAATTCTTATATTTTTCTAATAATTTGAAGCTATCCTTTGGGAAATCAGGATGTGAAGCGAATTCACAGTATGCTTCATCATAGACTACTAAAGTTTCTGGAGAAACAGCCTCTAACAGTTCTATAAGCTCCTTCTCGCTGAAGATTGTGCCTGTGGGGTTGTTTGGGTTGCAAAGCCACACTACTCTTGTATTTGAGTTTATTGCATTTCTAAAGCCCTTGATATCATAAGCCAGATTCTTCAAAGGAACTTTCTTTATAACTGCACCCATCATCTGAGATGTGGCAGAGTAGCGCGGGAAGGTGATGTCCGCCATTACTACTTCATTGCCTTTCTCGATAAAGGTTTTGGCAATGAGGTCTATCATTTCATCAGACCCGCATGTGGGCAATATCATTTCGGGCGAAATGCCAAATTTCTGTGCTATTGTTTCCTTAAGCAGGATTGCATTGCCGTCAGGGTAAAGGTTTGCTTCCTCAAGAGCCTTTGAGACAGCTTCTTTTACAAATGGTGAAAAGCCAAACGGATTCTCATTAGACGCAAGCTTTGTAACTTTATCAAGTCCTAACTCCCTTTTAACCTCATCAATAGGTTTGCCGGGCACATACACAGGAATGAGATCTAATTCCTTCCTGTATTTTACCTGCATAAATCGTTCCTCCTCTGATTTTATTATAACCAATGCAAGCAGGG
The DNA here is from genome assembly GCA_035628995.1 of Clostridia bacterium. NCBI lineage: Bacteria > Bacillati > Bacillota > Clostridia > Clostridia bacterium. The sequence goes on from DASPIR010000008.1 coordinate 123,459, forward strand.
TAAAAGATACAACTTTCTCGCGGTTTTCTCCATTGATTCACATCACGAAAGGCTTAACATTAATTATAAAATCATTTCCGCGATATATATTAATTGTACCTTTTTCTGGAATGTTTATCAACTTTTTTTAACAATTACAAAAAAATTGTAAACATTTATTCTGTTTCGACAAGGGATTCACGAAAAATTCGATATATTCAGTTTTTAGTGATATTTTCTCTTTACATTTATTTGCTGGAAAGCTAAAATTAAAATTACAGTGTATGAGCATTTGAGTTCACTACGAGTATGTTTAAAATTGCTAATGATGGACAAAATAAACATAAAAGGGGGAATTTTTATGAAAGATTACAAAACGGAAAACCTAAGGAATGTTGGATTATTTGGTCATGGTGGATCTGGAAAGACTACAATAACAGAGGCTATGCTATTTAATACCGGAGTTCTAGACAGATTCGGAAGGGTTGAGGACGGTACTACTGCAACAGATTTTGACCCTGAAGAAGTTAAGAGGAAGATTTCCATTAGTGCAGCGACTGCTCCATGTGAGTGGAAGGAAAACAGAATCAATGTAATCGATACTCCCGGATATTTTGACTTTGTAGGCGAAGTAGTGGCAAGCTTAAAGGTTATTGACAGCGTTATAATAGCTGTTGACAGCATTGGCGGAGTTGAAGTAGGTGCAGAGAAGGCTTGGGATCTTATTGTTGAAGGCAAGAAGGCAGGCATATTCTTTGTAAATAAGCTTGATAGAGAAAATGCAAGCTTCTCAAAGGTTGTTGAGCAGCTGAGAGAGGTTTTTGGAAATAAAGTAGTTCCTTTTACACTTCCAATAGGTGTGGAAGCAAACTTCAAGGGTATAGTTGACATGATAGATATGAAAGCAAAGATAAGAGAAGGAAATAAGACTGTTGAAGGTGATATCCCTGCTGACCTCAAAGACGAGGTTGAGGAATATAGGAATATGATAATAGAAGCAGCAGCGCAGACTGACGAAGGACTTATGGAGAAGTTCTTTGGTGGAGAAGAGCTGACAAAGGAAGAAATAGTAAAAGGCTTAAGGCTTGGAGTTATTAATGGAGATGTTGTACCGGTACTTTGCGGTGCTGCATCTAAAAATATTGGAATAGATGTACTCATGGACATGGTTCTTAATTATATGCCATCTCCGATTGATGCAGCAGCTTCAGATGCAGTTAATATCAAGAGCAGTCAGAAGGTTAAGATAGCGGTAGATGTAAATGCACCTTTCAGCGCTCAGGTTTACAAGACAATTGCAGACCCCTTCGTTGGAAAGATATCCATGTTTAAGGTAATGTCGGGTAAAATGACGGCGGACATGGAAGTATACAACTCCAACAAGGAAAAAAGGGAAAAGATAAGCAATATGTTCCTTTTAAGAGGTAAAAAGCAGGTTGCTATGGATAAATTTGTAGCTGGAGAGATTGCCGCTGTAGCAAAACTTCAGTTTACTACGACTGGCGATACTTTGTGTGATGCCAATAATCCTGTGATGTTTGAGCTTACCAAATTTCCGGCACCAAGTATTTCAATGGCTATCGAACCTAAGTCAAAGGGTGATGAAGACAAGATAGGCCATGGTATTCAGAGGCTTGTTGAAGAAGATCCTACTTTAAAGGTTGAAAAGAATGTCGAGACAAAGCAAACACTGATTTCGGGAATGGGTGAACAGCATCTTGAAGTTGTTACTAAGAAGCTGCACAATAAATTTGGTGTAGAGGTAGTTCTAACAGATCCCAAGATACCATTCAGAGAAACCATAAGGAAATCGGCTAAAGCGGAAGGCAAGCATAAGAAACAGTCTGGAGGACACGGACAGTATGGGCACGTATGGGTTGAGTTCGAGCCTATTCTTGATGGAAGTGCTGATTTTGAATTTGTTGATAAGATAGTAGGCGGCGCAGTTCCGAGACAGTATATACCCGCCGTTGAAAAGGGACTCAGGGAATGCTTGGAGGAAGGTGTTCTGGCAGGTTACCCGGTTGTAAATCTAAGGTGTAAGCTTTACGATGGCTCCTTCCATCCTGTAGACTCAGCGGAAATGCCTTTCAAGATTGCTGCTGCTATGGCATATAAGAAGGGTGTCGCTGCAGCTGGCCCTGTACTTCTGGAGCCGATATATCATGTTGAAGTACTTGTTCCAGACGAGTATATGGGAGAGATAATAGGGGATTTGAACAAGAAGAGAGGTAGAATACTAGGAATGGAACCGGACGGAAAGCTTCAGAAGGTTTCAGCTGAAGCGCCGATGGCTGAAATGTTCAAATATGCCACAGACCTGAGATCCATGACACAAGCAAGGGGAAGCTTCTCGATGACCTTCTCGAGATATGAGGAAGTGCCTCCGCTGGCAGCTCAGAAGATAATAGATGCTGCTAATGCACTAAGGGAAAAAGATAAAGAATAATAATCAAACATGGCAAATTTTGGATTTGCCATGTTTTTTTTATAACGAGTAGGAGCATCTATTCCACCTTAATTTGTCATGCTCCGTCAACGAGTTTCATCAAAGGCTTCCTTAGTTGTTGGAATGTGTCAATAAAAGCCTTTGATATTGCGCATATTTAATTAAGTGATTCATAAACTATAAATATACAATTTAGCCTAATACGTTTTGCGCAAAAATTTATAGATTAAACACTATAAAGCAAAATTGCTTTATAGTGTTTAATCTATGTAGAGATAATATGCAGACTTTCTCTCCCATAGATTTTATAGCTCATACACCCAATAATAGGAGGAAGGTAAATGATCGAGAGGATGATTAGCGTCGGCAGCTATGTGACTCTGAATGATGTAAGAAGAATCGTTGATACAGTTAAGCAGATGGATGATAATGAGCAATTGGTGGTATCAATGAATAGTCAGGATTCGTACAAGGTGCAGAATATTTTCTCGGTACTTGAAAGGAATAACTTTGAATGGTCCACTAAAGGCGGACATGACGGCAGAGATTATTACATCGTAGCGAAGAAGAGAATATAAGTTGCGATAAGGAGGAGTACCATGGACCAAAATAATTATTATGGAGAACTCGAAGATAAACTTAACGATGCCAGCCTCTATGGAGAGTTTATAGCGACCTTCCACTATTGGGTAAGCTCCGAAGAACAGAAGAATAAGGTACAACACTTGCAATCTATAGGAAAGTCAAACGATATCAAGTATTAATTCAGCTTGTGGAACTGTAAGTATCTGTCTAAACTTTGCCTTCTGCGAAAGCAGAAGGCATTCTAATGAAATAATATTTTTGTTCCATACTTGAAATATTAATACATATTCTATTATAATATAAATAAAGGTCAAAGAAAGTCAAAGTCAGAAAGAGTGATGATATGTCAAGAATAAGTGATTTGATTGAAGCGTTTATAAGCGACATGATAGAACAGAGCGAGGGTGCAATCGAGATTAAGAGGAATGAGATGGCAAATCAGTTCGACTGCGCTCCATCTCAGATTAACTACGTGCTGATGACCAGGTTCACGACTGAAAGAGGATATTTCATAGAATCCCGCAGAGGAGGAGGCGGCTGCATAAAAATCACTCGTGCGGAGTTTGATGAGGATGATTACCTTTTGAATATGCTTTCTAAAAGCATAGGAGACAGCATCAACAAGGAAGGAGCTTTTGTCTTGGTGGAAGCTCTATATAAACAGAAGCTTATTGAACCTAAGATTGTAAACATTCTTAAAGCAGCAACTGATGACAGTACATTAGCCATGATTGAAAAGCCGCACAGGGATAAACTTCGGGCGGAGATTCTAAAAGCGGTCATTGTTGCAGCTCTTTTAAAATAAGATGAAGGTGGTAGATATTATTATGCTTTGCGATGAATGTGCGAAGAGACCGGCAACGGTACACATAACAAAAATTGAAAACGGAAAGAAATCAGATATTCATTTATGTGAGCAGTGCGCTATGCAGAAGAATCTACTAAGCTTGAGCACGAGCTTTTCAGTAAATGATCTGCTGGCAGGACTATTAAACTCAGGAGGAGTTTCGCCTAAAAAGGCAGATATGATAGAGGACACCAAGTGCGATGTCTGCGGTCTGTCATACGGCAAGTTCAGGGAAACAGGCAGGTTTGGCTGCGGCAATTGCTACAAGGTGTTTGGAGAGAGGCTCAACCCGCTTTTTAAGAAAGTGCACGGGAATACCAGCCACACCGGCAAGATACCGAATAGGGCCGGAGGAAGAATAAAAGTGCTGCGGGAGGTCGAGAAGCTTAAGCAGCAGTTGGATGAAGCCATTAAGAATGAAGAGTATGAAAAAGCTGCTTCTATAAGAGACAGAATAAGAGAAATCAATAGGGCAGAAAAGGGGGAGGCATGATGAAAGGCTGGATACAGGGCAATGGACCTCATAATGATATTATATTGACCAGCCGTATAAGGCTGGCAAGGAATATAGCAGATATGCCGTTTCCGTCTGGATTGGATGCTGATAGGTCGAAAGTGGTGATAGGGATGGTCAGAGATAGTCTGCTGAAGACTGAATCACCCTTAAAATTCAAGGATTATATAATGCAGGAGCTTGCACCTTTGGAAAGACAATTTCTTGTAGAGAGATATCTTATCAGCCCGGGACTTTCAAAGAACAGCACAAGCGGGGCGGCGCTTATCAGCAGTGATGGTGTGGTTAGTATAATGGTAAATGAAGAGGACCATATAAGAATACAGTCTATCCTTCCGGGACTTCAGATCAAGAAGTCATGGGAAATGGCCAGCAATATAGATGATGTATTGGAACAGAACCTTGAGTATGCTTACAATGAGGATTGGGGCTATCTCACAAGCTGCCCTACCAATGTTGGCACAGGCATGAGGGCATCTGTCATGGTGCATCTTCCAGCGCTGAACATCACCGGAAATATGAGCAAGATACTTCAGGCAGTGGCTCATATAGGTCTTACTATAAGAGGGCTTTATGGTGAAGGCACCGAAATTATGGGGAACATATTCCAGATTTCAAATCAGATAACCCTTGGAAGAGCAGAGGAAGAAATTGTTGAAAACCTTACTGCTGTGACAAAACAGATAATTGAGAAGGAAAAGGAAGCAAGGAAAATACTGCTTGAAAACAATAGAATTCAGATAGAGGATAAGATATGGCGCTCCTGGGGTATTATGAAAAATGCAAGAGTTCTCAATTCCCAGGAATGCATGAAGCTGCTTTCGGATGTAAGGCTGGGAGTGGATGTTGGCATAATTGAAAATATACCTGCGCAGCTATTGAATGAAATTATGATAGAAACTCAGACCGCAAGTGTACAAAAGCACAGCGGGAGGGAATTAAGCGCAGGTGAGAGAGATATAATAAGAGCAGAGATGGTTAGAAGCAAGTTAAATAGTTAATATTATGGGTATTCCTATAAGGGAGGTCTCGCGTTTCGGGTTTCGCGTTACGTGATTCAGGCTGAGACTTCGAAGCCTTGCTGGCATATTCGCAACTCGTAACTCGCAACTCGCAACATATAGGGCATGCCACATGAGTATAGAATAACTGTTAGTATCAGATGTAGTTAATGTAATGGAAGGTAATATTAGGAGGATAGATTATGGGAGTTTTTGATAAATTTACTGAGAGAGCCCAGAAGGTAATGGTATATTCTCAGGAAGAGGCAATTAGGTTGAATCATAGCTATATAGGCACTGAACACATACTCCTTGGCCTTGTCAAGGAGGGAGAGGGTATTGCAGCCCAAGTGCTCAAAGGCAAGGGTATTGCACTGGAAGCAGTCAGGCAGCAGGTTGAAGCTGTTATTGGCAAGGGGAAGCAGCAGGTTGAGCAGATTATGGGTTATACACCCAGAACCAAGACAGTTCTTGAACTGAGTGTAGATGAAGCTAGAACCCTTGGACACAATTATATCGGAACGGAACATCTTCTTTTGGCTTTGATTCGTGAGGGGGAAGGAATAGCTGCTCAGATACTTGTAGGAATGGGTCTGAACTTTGACAATGTCAGGAATGAAATAGTGGCATCCCTTGATGATGAAAGAACAAAAGGCAAATCCGGGGCAGCACCGGCCAAAGATGCCAAGACTCCCTCCTTGAATCAGTTCGGCAGAGACCTTACTGATATGGCCAAGGAAGGAAAGCTGGATCCAATTATCGGGAGAGAAAAAGAGATAGAGCGTGTGATTCAGATATTAAGCAGAAGGACCAAGAACAATCCTGCCCTTATAGGAGACCCTGGAGTAGGTAAGACAGCTATTGCGGAGGGTTTGGCCCAGAAAATTGTTGAGGGAAATATTCCTGAAATATTAAGGGGTAAAAGAGTTGTCACACTGGACCTCTCTTCAATGGTAGCGGGCTCCAAGTACAGAGGCGAATTTGAGGAAAGACTTAAGAATGTAATGAATGAAATTAGAGAATCAAAGAATGTTATACTTTTTATAGATGAAATGCATACCATTATCGGAGCAGGTGGAGCAGAAGGTGCAATAGATGCATCAAACATATTGAAACCGGCTCTGGCAAGAGGAGAAATACAGGCTATAGGAGCAACAACTCTTGACGAGTATCGCAAGCATATAGAAAAGGACCCTGCCCTGGAAAGACGTTTTCAGCCTGTGACTGTGGGTGAGCCTTCTAAAGAGGAAGCCATCCTCATACTATCAGGTTTGAGGGATAAGTATGAAGCACATCACAAGGTGAAGATAACCGATGAGGCTATAAAAGCTGCAGTAGACCTGTCGGATAGATATATTGCAGACAGGTTTCTCCCAGATAAGGCGATAGACTTGATAGATGAAGCTGCTTCTAAAGTGAAGATAAAGACCTTTACTGCCCCTCCGGATGTCAAGAAGCTTGAGGAGGAGCTTGCGGCTATGGAAAAAGAGAAGTCGGAAGCAATAAGCCTTCAGGATTATGAGAGGGCGGCCCAGGTAAGGGATAATATTCAGAGCATAAAACAGCAGCTGGAGGATGGCAAAAAGAACTGGACGGATAAGACTAGTTCAAAGGATTCAGTTGTAACTGAAGAGGATATTGCAGCTATTGTATCCAGTTGGACCGGAATTCCGGTAACAAAGCTGGCGGAAGAGGAATCCAGGAGACTTCTTAATTTGGAAGCAATACTTCATAACAGGCTTATAGGACAGGAGGAAGCTGTCCAGGCGGTCTCAAAGGCAATAAAAAGGGCAAGAGTAGGACTCAAAGATCCAAAGAGGCCTGTTGGCTCGTTTATATTCCTCGGGCCGACCGGAGTCGGTAAGACAGAGCTTTCCAAGGCCTTGGCAGAAGCATTATTCGGTGATGAGAATTCGGTTATCAGAATAGATATGTCAGAGTATATGGAGAAACATACTGTATCAAAGCTTATTGGCTCGCCTCCGGGTTATGTGGGCTATGAGGAAGGCGGCCAGCTGACCGAAAAGGTAAGGAGAAAGCCGTACTCGGTAATACTCCTTGATGAGATAGAAAAGGCACACCCGGATGTATTCAACGTACTCCTGCAGATACTTGACGATGGAAGACTGACTGATGGAAAAGGAAGAACAGTTGACTTTAAGAATACTGTTGTAATTATGACTTCAAATGTCGGAATAAGTACAATAAAGAAGCAAGCTGTGCTTGGATTCGCTACATCAACCAATGAGAGGGAGGATGCCTATGAAAAGATGAAGGGCAATATCATGGAAGAGCTTAAGAGAACCTTCAGACCGGAATTCCTGAACAGGGTTGATGATATTATCGTATTCCATCAATTGGAGGAAGAACATCTCAAGCAGATTGTAGAGTTGATGCTTAAGTCGCTGCTTGGGAGAATAAAGGAAATGAATATCAACGTTGAGGTGACGGATAAAGCAAAGTCGCTATTGGCGGAAAAGGGCTATGATCAAGCGTATGGAGCAAGACCGCTGCGCCGAGCTATACAAAAGATGCTGGAGGATCAGCTCTCGGAGGAAATGCTCAAAGGTGATATAAAGCCTGGCTCTGATGTCTTGATAGACGCGAAGGATGATAAGCTGGTTTTCAATAATAAATAAGCGAATCTCCTGCAAGCAATAATGCTTGCAGGAGATTATTTTTTTGAAAGCTTATAAGTGTTTATAATATTCTTAAATATAGTATAATAGAAATAAGTTTTAGTGAAAAAAAGTGCGAATGTTTGGGAATGATTGTATATAGGGTTTACAAAATATGTGAAACATCCGATATGATTATTGAGGGTAAACGCGTCTGATTTCATATATGCTTTTGATATGAGGTGTTGAAATGGCGAAAGTTAGGACGAAATTTGTATGCAATGAATGTGGGAGCGAGTCCCCCAAGTGGATGGGGAAATGCCCGGAGTGCGGGCAGTGGAATACCCTTGTTGAAGAGGTTGAGCAGAAGGAATCCCAAGCCCAGCAGCGGCTTATAGGTGCTTTATCAAAGCCGGAATCGCTAATGGATATCTCGGATAATGTTCAGGAGCGGGTGAGTACAGGCAACTCTGAGCTGGACAGAGTAATGGGCGGCGGTATTGTGAAGGGCTCTCTAATACTTGTTGGCGGGGACCCCGGAATAGGAAAATCAACACTGCTGCTTCAAGTATCAAACAATATCGGGATTAAAGGTCGGAAAGTACTTTATATATCAGGTGAGGAATCAGCTGCTCAAATTAAGCTCAGGGCTTCCAGAATGGACATAAGATCGGAGAATATCTTTCTAGTATCTGAGAACAACACCGAGAATGTTGATGTTTATGTAAATGATATGAAGCCTGATATTTTGATTGTGGACTCAATACAGACAATGTACAATCCAGCGATATCATCAGCTCCGGGCAGCGTAAGCCAAGTAAGGGAAGCAACCCTGGGACTCATGAAAATAGCAAAGCAGGACGGCATAGCTACTTTTATAGCGGGACACGTGACAAAACAGGGAGCAATCGCAGGCCCCAGGGTATTGGAGCATATGGTGGACACAGTTCTTTACTTTGAGGGAGAAACCCATATGTCATACAGGGTGCTCCGAGCTGTAAAGAATAGATTTGGCTCCACTAATGAAATTGGTATTTTCGAAATGGGAGACAAAGGTCTTACAGAGGTGATCAACCCTTCTGAAATGCTTCTTTCCGGAAGAATGAAAGGAGCGTCAGGCTCCTGCGTTATTTCCGCAATGGAGGGTACAAGGGCTATGCTGGTAGAGGTGCAAGCGCTTCTAAGCCACACAAGCTTCGGAGTACCTAGAAGAAACGCTACCGGTGTTGATTACAACAGGGTCATGCTTCTGATGGCAGTACTTGAGAAAAGAGTTGGTATGCAGCTTGGCAGCAGCGATTCATATGTAAATGTTGTAGGCGGAATCAAGCTCAATGAGCCTGCATCCGACCTGGGGATAATAGCTGCAATAACCTCCAGCTTCAGGGACAAGGAAATTGATGAAGGCACCGTAATAATAGGCGAAGTTGGACTTGCCGGCGAGATAAGAGCAGTGAACTTCATGGAGAAGCGGGTTAATGAAGCGGCAAAGCTTGGTTTTAAAAGGTGCATCATACCCAGAAATAATCTTGGCAGGCTAAATGATAAATCAGGCATAGAGGTCATTGGGGTATCAAATGTGAATGAAATGCTTGACACTATATTGGGAGGAAAAGCAAATGAGGGACGAAGTAAGTAGAGATGACGGCCTTCAGGGCTGTCTCAGGATGATTGCTCCCGGCACCTCATTGAGGGAGGGCTTGGAAAGTGTTCTGAAGGCAAAAACAGGGGGACTTATAGTATTTAGTGACAGCAAAGAGGTTATGGCTCTTGTAGATGGTGGCTTTCATATCAATTCGGATTTTTCTCAGGCATATTTATACGAGCTGGCAAAGATGGACGGCGCAATTATACTTAGTCGGGATTCAAAGAAAATATTATATGCAAATACGCAGCTTATACCTGACCCCTCCATACCGTCCTCTGAAACAGGTATAAGGCATAGGACCGCAGAAAGAGTCGCAAGGCAGACAGGAGAGCTTGTTATCTCAATTTCCCAGAGAAGAAATATTATAACCCTTTATAAAGGATATCAGAAATATGTGCTTAAAGACTTGAGCATAATATTATCCAAAGCAAACCAAGCTTTGCAGACTTTAACCAAATACAAGTCGGTACTGGACAGGACATTGGTGAACTTGGGGTCTTTGGAGTTCGACGATATTGCGACTGTTCTGGATGTGGCTCTGGCTGTGCAAAAAATTGAAATTGTGACTAGAATAGTAACTGAGGTTGAAACATACATACATGAGCTGGGAAGCGAAGGCAGACTTGTAAGTATGCAGCTGGATGAATTGGTGTCAGGTCTTAAGGAAGAAGAGATACTTCTTATAAGGGATTACCTGCCAAATGAAGAAACAAAGAACTACAAGGAAGTAATAAGGACATTGAGGAACCAGTCCTCTGAGGATCTTCTGGAACTGCCGTCTGTAGCTAAAATCCTTGGCTTGGGAAACAATATGAACACCTTGGATTTACCGATATCAACCAGGGGCTACAGGATTTTGAGCAAAATCCCAAGACTGACGCTTAACATAATTGAAAATCTGGTAGCGGAATTTGGAAAGCTGCAAAGAATTCTGGGGGCTTCCATAGAAGAGCTGGATGATGTTGAGGGTATAGGAGAAGTCAGAGCAAGGATGATTAAAGATAGTCTCAAACGAGTATATGAACAGATACAGACTGAAAGACACATTTAAAAAAACCCTGTATAATGGCTTAAAGCCTTGTACAGGGTTTCGTTACGTTTTAGAACAAGTTGTAAATACCAAGAGTATGCATTTTTTCATATTCCTTTATAAGTACATCGTACATGCTGACGTCCAACACATTACATAAGGCTGCAATATAAAAAAGATTGTTACCCAGCTCTTTTTCAATAACTTCCCTGCAGTTGGCGCATAGGTTACCCGTCAAATGAGTATCCATATAATTCTTCAAATCCTGATATTCTACTTCTTCACCGCAACACTGTTTCTTTGAATTGATTTCAATACACCCGCAGGAGGTTACCGCCTTTACTACAGCTCTGTTAACTCTTGACTGTGACTCCTGGTACTTAGTCAGCACATCAAGAATGCTTTTATGGCGTATTAAGAGCTCTCCAACACTGTCCTGGAAGTGATCGTAAAGCAAATCTTTCATTATGTATCACTCCTATATAAAAGTAAACATAAAATATAGTATGGATCTTTAGTAAAACTGATTTATCCATAAGCAATTTCAACAACATTGTTCTATATTCATTATAAATATAAGGAATTCCAATGTCAATTTATAATTGCAATGTGGACATTCTATTAGTCATAGAAAATTATGGTAATTATGATTGGAGGCAGGCTGATGTTTAATATTGGAGATAAGGTTGTTTATCCCCGCCATGGGGCAGGTGTTATAGAGGGCATAGAGGAGAAGGAAGTGCTAGGGGAGAAATGCAAGTATTACGTTATAAGAATAGCATTGGGAGATATGAGGGTCATGGTGCCACTAGATAAGATGGAAGCTCATGGCATTAGGTATATAACAACAAAGGGCAAAATTGACGATATATATAGTATACTGTCAGGTGAAACAAGCTATATGTGCAAGAATTGGAGCAAAAGGTACAGAGGAAATGAGACAAAGATAAGAGAGGGAGATATTTTCGGGATTTCTGAGATTGTAAAAAATCTTACAGTCATAGACCGTGAAAAGAAGCTTTCCACAGGGGAAAAGCGGATGCTTGAGAGCGCCAGACAACTTCTGGTAAGTGAGCTCATGCTGATTTTGGATGAACCCTTTGATAAAGTGGAGGAAATTATGCAAGGAATGATAAAATAGTGACATAAAAAGGCAAGATACTAATATAATTATATATTTGGTATAAAATAAGCGGTAATTGTTATTTTTTAATATCTAGAAATTTGATATAATATAATTGGTTTTAAATTGCTTAAAAAGTATCAAACTGGATATACTTATAAAAGGAGGTGAACTTATTGATAAGGAAAGTTTTTGTTTGGGTGTTAATGATTTTGGGGGTTGTTCTAGGCTCGGAAATGTCGTATCTTCTTACGAAATATTTCGGGGTAACACAGATTTTTGGCTATGATGTTTCAGGTACAAATTCTTATATTTTGTTTTTATTTAGCGGGGCTATTGGTGGAATAATATTTTATTTAATATCTTCTTGGCTTATTAATTTAGGTAAGGAGTCTACCACAAAAGTTGAGAGAATGCTTCAAAGGGTTCCTACCAGCGAAATACTGGTTGGAGCAGTGGGTCTTATAACAGGTCTAATTATAGCTTATCTTATAAGCAGTGGTCCTATAAAACTGATACCTTTTGCATGGTTAGGAACGCTATTGTCGATAATGATATATCTGCTCCTGGGATATTTGGGAGTGAGCATAGCGTCCAAAAAGAGGGAGGATCTAATAGGATTATTACTTCCTTGGAAGAAATTAGGGCAGAAGGATAAGGATAGGCTTACTGCAAAAACAGAAAGTGTTGTACAGCCAAAAATTCTCGATACTAGTGTTATCATAGATGGAAGAATCGCAGACATATGTAAAACCGGGTTTGTTGAAGGCCCACTCATAATACCTGCATTTGTTCTGGAGGAGCTCAGGCACATTGCTGACTCATCCGATGCATTGAAAAGAAACAGGGGACGCAGAGGTCTGGATATATTGAACAAGATCCAGAACGAACTGGCAATCAACGTTGAAATCGTTGAAAAGGATTTTGATGAGCTTTCCGAGGTTGACACCAAGCTTTTGAAGCTGGCACAGTTCATGAGCGGGAAGGTAATTACCAACGACTATAATTTGAATAAGGTGGCAGAGTTCCAAAGGGTGCCGGTTCTGAATATCAATGAGCTGGCAAACGCAGTCAAGCCTGTTGTACTGCCGGGTGAAGAGATGGTAGTGCAGGTTATCAAGGATGGCAAGGAATTTGGCCAAGGGGTTGCTTACCTGGATGACGGAACAATGATAGTTGTTGACGGCGGGAAGCGTTTCATTGGAGAGACTATTGAGGTTGTAGTGACCAGTGTTCTTCAAACTGCAGCCGGCAGAATGATATTTGTAAAACCAAAAACAGCTGTAGATAAGGTATCGTAGGTTTTATACCCTAAGCAAATTCATTTTTGCTTAGGGTATATTTTTCAGAGATTTGGAGGTCGGGCTATGAATACTGCAATTATACTTGCGGCGGGCAAGGGTGCCAGAATGAATGCGGGGATGAACAAGCAATTTATACATATAAAGGGCAGGCCGCTGTTGGCACACACCCTGGAGGCCTTTCAGAGCTGCAAAGCAATAGACAGCATAATACTTGTTGCGGGTAAGGACGAGCTGCAGCTTTGCAAGGAGCAGATAATTGATGCCTTCGGGTTTGACAAGGTGGACAAGCTGGTCGAGGGAGGCAGTGAGCGGCAGCAGTCGGTTTATAACGGCATATTGCAGCTGGACGATGAATGTGAAGTTGTGGTTATTCAGGATGGAGCAAGGCCTATAGTACCGGACGGCATCATAGAAAGGTGTATAGAAGGTGCAAAGGCTTATGGGGCTGTGTCCGCCGGCATGCCCGCAAAAGAGACCATAAAAATACTAGATGCAGAAGGTTTTGTAGAATGCACTCCGGACCGGGGGAAGGTATGGATAACCCAGACACCACAAGCCTTTCGTCCGGACATAATCAAGAAAGCACATGCAAGTGCAGGCAATGAAGGAATATCAGGTACTGATGATGCATTTCTGGTTGAACGTATGGGGATAAAAGTCAAGATGATAGAGAGTACATATGAGAATATTAAGGTAACAACACCTGAGGACATTATTATTGCTGAAACAATAATGAACAAAAATTTTCAATAGGGAGGAATATGCAGATATTTGTAGAATAATATCGATAAATAGTGTACGGTGAACTTGCACTGTTACAGCATCAAAAAGACAGATAAGGAACTTGGATTGTATATAAAAGGAAAGCTATAGAAAACAAGAAGTAAATGGCATGTATGTGGGGTAAAATACCTGTATGCATGCCATAAAAATATGAGGTGATATGATGTTGAAGTATAGGGTTGGAAACGGCTATGATGTGCATAGGCTGGCGGAGGGTAGGAAGCTGATGCTTGGCGGGGTTGAAATCCCCTACGAGAAAGGCCTGCTGGGGCATTCAGATGCGGATGTGCTTGTTCACTCAATCATGGATGCACTGTTGGGAGCCTGCGGCGAATCTGATATAGGAAAGCATTTCCCGGATAGTGATGCAGCCTACAAAGGAGTATCAAGTCTTGTTTTGCTGGGAAAGGTGAAAGATATTCTTTGCTCCAAGGGTTATACCATAGGGAATATCGACAGCATTATTGTGGCAGAAAGACCAAAGCTTGCGCCGCATATTGATGAAATGAAGAAAAGAATAGCAGATATACTGCAGCTTGAGATAGATTGCATAGGTATCAAAGCGACAACCACCGAAGGGTTGGGGTTTGCCGGAAAAGGCGAAGGGATTGCTGCTTATGCAGTAGCGAACATATTCAAGGGCTAAAATGGCGATAAGCGGCGCAATACTGCGTTGTGCTGCGGCATTTCGCCTTGCACGCCTTGTCTTGCTTGCTTCTAGCCATTTTATATAGGTATAGTGTTCAAGGGGGGGGAAGAATGTTTACGTTTAAAAGGAAGAGAAGCGGGAATATATATACATTCATTTCAATTATCTTGATACTTATCATTGTGTATGTGTTCAGAATGATATCTCCTCAAAAGGAAGTCGTATATTCCGATATAATTCAGTATAATAATATAAGGTATGTTTATATGGAGACTATAAAAAGTGCACCCCTCTTGTTTACAAGGAAGAGAACCGCCAACGAGACGGGATATATCATACTTGCACGAAGGGGTATCAGCATTCAAGAGGAGCTATATATATATGAGGGATATCTGAAATATAGGCGGTATGTGGTTCTGAAAGAATAGTGCCAAGGGGATTTCTCAAAATGTATGGTTAGCAGAAAAATAAGTATTGACATAGTATCTATTAACAATAATAATATATATAATCGAAAGTCTAATACAAAATATGAAAAAGATGCTTTTTCATACATATACAATTTAATATTTGATGCGTGGATCGGGAGGAGTAAATCAGAAAGGCTTACAGAGAGGAACCTTCAGCGGTTGAGAGGGGTTTTAGGATACTTGGGATTGAATTGCACCCGTGAGCACCGAAGAGGAAACTGTTTTTATATATGCGTAGTATTCTTCGGCGGGTTACCGTTAGATGATTGAATGTCCAAGAAGAGTGGAACCGCGGAATTGCCCGCCTCTTTATGAGGTGGGCTTGTTTATTTTGACATGAGCCACGTGCCAGACTACATAAGGAATGCTTAATATTAATTTAGGAAGGTGTTAGAAATGAAGCTATACAACACAATGACAAGAAAAAAAGAAGAATTTGTATCTATTGTACCTGGTGAAGTAAGGATGTACTCATGCGGGCCAACAGTTTACAACTATGCTCATATAGGAAATATGAGGGCTTATGTGTTTATGGATATACTCAGAAGAGTTCTCAAACACAACGGATACAAGCTTAAGGGCGTTATGAATATAACAGATGTGGGGCATTTGGTTTCAGATGCTGATGAGGGCGAGGACAAATTGGTCAAAACTGCTAAGGAGCAGAAGAAAACACCATTGGAGATAGCTGACTACTATACAGATATATTCATGAAGGATCTTAAGGCATTAAATATTAAGACCCCGGAAATAGTTCCCAAGGCAACCGAGCATATATCTGAAATGCTGGCATTTGTAGAGGGGCTTATGGATAAAGGCTATGCATACGAAACAAGTGATGGAATATATTTTGACATTACTAAATTTGAGGGCTATGGCAAGCTATCCAAGCTTGATCTTGAAGGACAGCAGGCCGGTGCCAGAGTTGACGTAAATGATGAAAAACGCCATCCGGCAGATTTTGCTCTTTGGAAGAAAGCACCAAAGGAACATATAATGCAATGGCCCAGCCCATGGGGAATGGGGTATCCGGGTTGGCATATCGAGTGTTCTGCCATGGGGAGAAAATACTTAGGGGATGTGTTTGACATTCATACCGGGGGTGTGGACCATATTCCGGTACACCATGAAAATGAGATTGCACAATCTGAGGCATTGCTTGGTAAGCCTGCTGTAAACTATTGGGCTCATGGGGAATTCCTTCTTGTTGATAATGGAAAGATGTCAAAGAGTCTTGGCAACACATACACAATAGCTGATTTAAAGGCTAAAGGCTTTAATCCGCTGGCATACAGATATTTCTGCCTCAATGCGGTCTACAGGAACAAGCTCAACTTTACCTGGGATGGACTGCAGTCTGCTCAAACAGCACTGGATCGTTTGTATGAGGGTGCCTTAGCTCATAAGAATGGAACTGATGAAGTTGACCCAGGTACTATTCAAATATTCAAACAGGAGTTTGAGGAAGCAATAAATGATGATCTTAATGCACCAAGGGCATTGAGCACAGTATGGAGTATTATCAGAAATCCTAAGAAATCAAAGGCGCTATTCCAGCTATTGGTTGAAATGGATGAAATTCTTGGGCTTGATATTGATAAGGTTGAAAAAAAGGAAGAATCGGCAGAACCAATATCTGATGAAATTAAAAAGCTCATAGAGGAAAGGCAGAGGGCAAGAAAAGAAAAAAACTGGGCTCTTTCCGACAAGATAAGGGATGACCTTAAGGCACAGGGCATAATACTTGAAGATGCTCCCGAGGGAGTAAAGTGGAAAAGGGTATAAAGCTAATGCAAAGGATGAGAAGTTATGTCTGATGTACTTTTAATGGTTGTTACAGGTTTGCTTGTCATAAACTTGATTATTTTGATAATCATAATGAATACAGGCTCGGCGGGTAAGCTTATCAAGCTTGAGACCCGCTTTGAAGCCATGGACAAAAATATAGACAAACTGGATAGGACAATAAAGGATGAAATGCTCCGAAATAGAGAAGAGCTGGCGGGCACCAATAAGAACTTTAATGGGATGATATCCTCGCAGATGTCAGAGATATCAAGCCTGCAGCGGAATCAGCTGGATATATTCTCCAAACAGCTTACAAATCTCACCCAGACAAATGAACATAAGCTAGACAAGATGAGAGAGACGATAGAGGAGAGATTGAGGCATCTACAGGAGGATAACAGCAAGAAGCTTGACCAGATGAGATCAACTGTAGATGAGAAACTGAGCGCCACATTGGAGCAGAGGCTTGGTGAATCCTTCAAACTGGTAAGCGAAAGACTGGAAATGGTTCATAAGGGCTTAGGGGAGATGCAGACCTTAGCTTCAGGGGTAGGAGACCTCAAAAGGGTGCTTACCAATGTGAAGACAAGAGGAACTTGGGGGGAAATTCAGCTTGGCAACATACTCGAGCAGATTCTGACCAACGAGCAATACTCGAAAAATGTGGCTACAAAGAAGAATTCCAGTGAAAGAGTCGAATTTGCTGTAAAGCTTCCCGGCAGGGACGAGAAGAATGGGGAAGTAGTATGGCTGCCAATAGACTCAAAGTTTCCTCAAGAGGATTACCAAAGGCTTATGGATGCACAGGAACAAGGAAATCCTACCTTGGCGGAGGAATCAGCGAAAGCAATGGAGATTAAAATCAAAAGCTTTGCCAAGGATATAAGGGATAAATACATAGATCCTCCAAGCACAACTGACTTCGCAATAATGTTCTTACCCACAGAGGGTCTTTATGCGGAGGTGCTTAGGAGACCGGGACTGTGTGACTGCCTGCAGAGGGAGTATAGAATAATAGTAGCCGGTCCTACTAATCTGATAGCGCTGCTTAACAGTCTGCAGATGGGCTTTAGGACCCTGGCGATAGAAAAGCGTTCCAGCGAGGTATGGACCCTTTTGGGAGCAGTTAAAACCGAGTTCGGCAGGTTCGGTGATATTTTGGACAAGACGCAGAAGAAGCTGCAGGAAGCAAGCAATACCATAGAAGATGCAGCAAGAAAGTCGCGAAGCATAGGAAGAAAGCTAAAGAATGTGCAGGAATTATCTATGGATGATTCTGCCATACTATTGGAGGATGTTGATGATACAGGCTCCTCGCAGATAGCTGCCTCGATAGAAGAATAGCAGGACGAATTTGAATATATGGTAGGTATGACATGGAAAATGATTACTTAGATAAAAACTACAGAAAGCTGCTGGAGGAGCTTCATCAACTGATGATGGACAACGGCAAGCTTCTGATATCTGACGTGAAGATGCTGAACCCCCTTGTACTCGCATATGTAGGGGATTCGGTCTATGATACTTTTGTCAGGACACTGCTTGTGTCAGGAGGATATGGGCAGGTTAAAAAGCTACACAAAATGTCCATAGAGTTCGTTAAGGCAAAAGCCCAAGCGGAAACTCTGGCAAAGATTACAGAGATGCTGACAGCTGATGAACAAGATATTGTGCGCAGGGGAAGGAATACAAAGTCTTCCACCATACCCAAGAATGCTGATCTTACCGACTATAGATATGCCACAGGCTTTGAAGCGCTGATAGGCTTTTTGTACCTTACAGGCCAGGTTGACAGGCTTATGGAGGTAATAAAAATGGTAGTAGAGGTTAAGATGAAGTTGCAGCAGTAGAAATCTCTGGACATGGCAGTCAGCTAACGGTTAAAATGGTATAAATAGGGGATTTCTATCAAAAAAGTTGCAAAGGTGGGAATAGGGTCGATGAAGGTTACGATTATTCAACATACTCCGGAGCCGGAAAAGCTCATAGCGTCTGCGGCAAAGCTCTGCTATTCTGCGGTAGGGGTAGAGAACATAATGGACGGCTTGGATGATGCAAAGATTGACAAGTTTTTGAATATGCTGATGGATTTAGGCCATGAGAGTCCTATTGAACATGTGGTATTTACCTTTGGGGTAGAAGGAGTAAGCAGAGTGCTGACTCACCAGCTTGTCAGGCATAGGATTGGATGTTCTTATTCCCAGCAGTCTCAGAGGTATGTCAAGCTTGAACAGTTTGAATATATAATACCTCATGAAATAGAAAAAATACCTGCAGCAAAGGAAAAATTCATAGCAGTCATGGAAGAAGACCAGAGGGTATATAATGAGCTTGTGGAGCTTCTCATGGAGGAGCATTTCAAAAGATATGCAGCCGAAGGTAAAACCGAGAAGCAGGCCAGGAGCATGGCTGAAAAGGCAGCAATTGAAGATGCACGCTATGTGTTCCCTAATGCCTGTGAGACAAAGATTGTTTTTACAATGTCAGCCAGGGCTTTGATGAACTTCTTCAAACAGAGATGCTGCAACAGAGCACAGTGGGAAATCAGGGAGATGGCTGAGGACATGCTGAGACAGTTGAAGGGCGTGGCGCCTATACTATTCAAAAATGCCGGACCTGGCTGTGTTGCCTCGGGGTGCCCCGAAGGAACCATGAGCTGCGGTAAAATGCACGAGGTGAGGAATAAATATTTAAACCTCTAAATAAATTGTTTTCAAAAAAATGTAGATAATAAAGAAATAACTATTATATTGGGTATTCCATAAAAGATCGGTTACGAGTTACGAGTTACGAGTTACGAGTGTTTAAGTAATGCTTCGAAGAATTACTTAAATCGCGAAACGCGAAACGCGAAACCCGGAACGGAAATATTTGACAAAAGGATGAGGATTATGGCATTTAATAAAAACCCAAGAGGACCAAAGACATCTAGATTTTCAAAGCCGTCCAGACCAGGAAAACCTGGGAAATTCGTAAAGAGGGATGAAGGTGGAGCTGGCAAAGAAGAAGGAAGATATTCCAAAGGCCCAGCAGCAGGACGAAGTTCAGAAAAACCTTATGACAAAGGGAGAACCTTTGAAAAAGGAAGACCTTATGATAAAGCAAAGCCCTTTGAAAAGGGAAGACCTTATGAAAAGGATGCAGCCGGCAGGGGAAGCAGACTGAAGGAACAGTATAGTCCCGATCAGAGAGAAGAAAGTATTGATGAGGACAACATCAATCTGATTGAAGGAAGAAATTCAGTAATTGAAGCACTTAAATCCGGCAGGGAAATTGAAAAGATTTTTGTACAAAAGGGTGCCGGAGAAGGCTCAATAAGGCAGATTATAGCTATTGCCAGAGAGAAAAAGATACTCGTTAAGGAAGTTGACAAGGCTAAGCTTGATGGTCTTTCAAGAACTAGGAATCATCAGGGAGTCATAGCTTCAGCAGCTTTGTACAAGTACTATGAAATTGATGATATACTGAACGCTGCTAAAGAAAAGGGAGAGGATCCTTTCATCGTAATACTGGACGAAATTACTGACAACAACAATCTTGGTTCAGTACTCCGTACAGCCGATGCAGCAGGAGTTCATGGCATAATAATACCCAAGAGAAGGGCAGTAGGACTTACCCCGGTGGTGGCAAAAATTTCTGCAGGTGCCATAGAATATGTGCCAGTAGCAAAAGTCACCAATATAAGCCAGACTATGGAATATTTGAAAAAACAAGGTCTTTGGATTGTAGGTGCTGAAATGGGTTCAACAACATATCATAGTAAGGATATGACAGGTCCCATGGCACTGGTAATTGGCAGCGAAGGTGAGGGACTCGGCCGTTTGATAAAGGAAAACTGCGATTTCCTTGTAAGTATTCCCATGAAAGGCAAGATTTCATCTTTGAATGCAGCTGTTTCTGCCGCTATAATAATGTTTGAGATTCAAAAACAGCGGATGACTAAGAAAGCATAATATGTGCGTTCAACTTTTCGCAGAGGGTGGGTAAGAATTGAAGGAGTATCTGATAGTAGACGGATATAATGTTATCAACGGATGGGACGAGCTTAAGGCAGAAAGTGTTCACTCGCTGGAAGTATCACGGCAGAAGCTATTGGATATAATGTCGGACTATCAAGGTTATAGAGATATAATTGTCATAGTCGTGTTTGATGCCCATTATGTAAAGAACAGCATGGAAAAGCACGAAATGTATAATAGTATAGAGGTTGTCTACACCAAGGAGTTCGAAAGTGCTGACAACTACATAGAACGCTATATTGCCGGACTTTGCAGAGAAGACTATATAACGGTAGCCACCTCAGACTGGGTGGAGCAGATAATGGTGCTCGGACTGGGAGCAGTAAGACTCCCGGTACGAGAGCTAATATTGGATGTTGCTGCAATGAAGAAAGCTATGAATGAGAAGTTTATTAACAAGCTGGAAAATAAAAGGAATCTTCTTGAAAACAGTATAAATCCAAAAATCCGCAGCGCCCTAGAGAAATGGCGGCGTGAGGACACCGAAACTTGACTAAGCCCATATATGTATGTATAATAATATTATGGTTTTCTATGTCAAATACTTGGAGGCGATAGAGTGGAAGCTAATGCAGAAAAAAGATTCGTTGAAAGCTATGATACCATGCTTGATGAAGAAATTGTACTTAGTGCCAGAGAAGGTAATTTGACATCCCTCGAGTACATAATCAACAAGTACAAAAACTTTGTCAGAGCAAAGGCCAGATCGTACTTTCTAATCGGCGCTGACAAGGAAGATATAGTACAAGAGGGTATGATAGGCTTATATAAGGCAATCAGGGACTTCAGGAACGATAAGCTGTCTTCCTTCAGAGCTTTTGCAGAGCTATGCATCACCAGGCAGATAATTACAGCAATAAAGACTGCCACCAGACAGAAACATATTCCGCTCAATTCATACGTTTCACTTAATAAGCCAATTTATGACGAAGAATCAGACAGAACACTTCTAGATATACTCACAGCCAGTAAGATTACAGATCCGGAAGAGCTTATAATCAGCAGGGAAGAGCTAGCATCAATCGAAGCCAAGATAGGTGAGATACTAAGTGACCTCGAACTTGAGGTACTTATGTCATATCTTCAAGGGAAATCCTATCAGGAGATTGCATGTGACTTGGACAGGCATGTGAAATCCATCGACAATGCTCTCCAGAGAGTAAAAAGGAAGCTTGAAAAGTATCTGGAAATCAAAGATATATAAAAAAGCAAGAAGAATCTCGAAGAGATTCTTTTTTATCTATTGCAGGGCGCTTTAAATGAAACATACATAAACAAGCACCATAAGGTGAAAAATACGAGAAGATGTAAAAATTGAACCAGATATTCCAATAAATTTGACATAGCACAAGGCTCCAACTATATTGACAAAATCAATGATAAACATTATAATATCATATTGTATGGAGAGGTTCCCGAGCGGCCAAAGGGGGCAGACTGTAAATCTGTTGTCTCAGACTTCGATGGTTCGAATCCATCTCTCTCCACCATTTGCGGGCATAGTTCAGTGGTAGAATACCAGCTTCCCAAGCTGGCTATGCGGGTCCGATTCCCGTTGCCCGCTCCAATTTTAATATGCTCACGTAGCTCAGCAGGTAGAGCACTTCCTTGGTAAGGAAGAGGTTCGGCGGTTCGAGCCCGCTCGTGAGCTCCATCTTATAAAAGACACACACGGGTGAGTTTGCTGGACTCTACGGAGATATTATTAAGCGACCAACTGGTCGCTAATGAATATCCCGAATATATAAGTGATTTAGAGGGATGTATAGAGAGTTACAGACTAGCTATACATTTAACTCACAATTTTGAAACTTGGAGGAGGAGAAGTAAAAATGGCAAAGGCAAAATACGAAAGGACCAAGCCCCATGTAAACATAGGGACAATAGGTCACGTTGACCACGGCAAGACAACACTTACAGCAGCAATAACAACAGTACTTTCAAAGTTCGGCGGTGCAACAGCTACAAAGTATGATGAAATAGACAAGGCACCGGAAGAAAAG